>CALDLZ010000469.1 GCA_937915335.1 uncultured Faecalibacterium sp. | reverse complement strand
TCCAGCTGAGCTACCAACGCATACGTTCCGTTCGGAACATGATGTATTTTATCACTCGAGGCGGGGTTTGTCAACAGGTTTTTTGCAGATTTTTTGATTTTATTTTTGTTTCGATTCTGCCGCTTTATAAAAGTACGTCTTTCCGTATTTTATAAGGTGGTTTCTTTCCGAGGTTCAGGATTCCCCGGCCAGGCGCTCGGCGATGCGCACGCCGGTGGGGGTGGCGGCAAGGCCGCCCTGGCCGGTCTCTCGCAGGTCAGGGGAGAGCAGGCTGCCCACACGGCCCATGGCATCGATGACTTCATCGCAGGGAATGGCATAGTCCACCCCGGCAAGGGCCATATTGGCGCAGGAGACAGCGTTCACGGCACCCACCACATTGCGTTTGATACAGGGCACCTCCACCAGACCGGCCACGGGATCGCAGACAAGGCCCAACAGATTGCCCAGGGCCATGGCGGCAGCGGCGGCACACTGCTCTGGCGTGCCGCCCTTGAGGTGGCAGAGAGCAGCGGCAGCCATGGCGCTGGCGGCACCCACCTCGGCCTGACAGCCCCCCTCGGCACCGGCCAGAGTGGCACGGGCGGCGATGATTTGACCAAAGCCTGCCGCCACATAGAGGGCATCACAGATCGCATCCTCATCCACCTGCCCGGCACGGGCGAGGGGAAGCAGCACCGCCGGGAGCACGCCGCAGCTGCCCGCCGTGGGGGCCGCAACGATCCGCTTCATACAAGCGTTACACTCTGCGGTCTTGAGGGCTTCGGTTGTCACCTCGGCCAGATAATCCCCGCCGTAGCTTCTGCCCTCCTTATGGGCCTGTTCCACCTTGGCGGCATCGCCGCCGGACAGGCCGCTCCGGCTGCGCTGGGCAGGGTCGTAATCCCGGCTGGTGGCCTCCATCACATGCCACAGGTGGTGCATGGCGTGACGGCTGGCCTCCTCAGTCAGGCGGCTCTCGGCCAGATCACTGCGCAGGATGGCCTCGGCCAGGGAGATGTTCTGGCTGCGGGCGGCGGCCAGCATTTCTTCACAGGATAAAAAGGACATGAGTCATTCCTCCGCGTCTTCTTCAGGCTCGTCGATGTTCAGGCAGGTCACTTTCAGGATGCCGGGCAGGGTCGCCAGCTTCTGCTCCAGCGGGTGGGGGATGTGGGAATCGCATTCCAACACCATGACGGCATAGCCGCCGGTGCCAGCGCGGAACACCTGCATCGACGCAATGTTAATCTTGCGCACGGCAAGGCAGGTGGTAACCTCGGCGATACAACCGGGGGTATCCTCATTATGAATGATCAGCGTATTGCTGTCGCCGCCGAAATCGGCGGGCACGCCGTCGATCTCCGTGACGCGGATGCGTCCACCGCCCACCGAAGCGGCCTTCATTGAGAGCACCCGGCCATCCCGACCCGTCAGGGTCAGGACCGCAGTGTTGGGATGGGCGGAGCGCAGCTCCACCGGATGGATGTGAAACGTCATGCCCTGTTTTGCGGCCAGTGCAAAGCTGTCGGGCAGGCGGGGATCATCCGGCCGCAGGCCCAGCAGGCCCGCGACCAGAGCTTTATCGGTGCCGTGGCCCTTGCCGGTGGTGGCAAAGCTGCCGTACAAACCAATATCTGCCTGCACCGGCACCTCGCCCAGAAGCTTCTGGGCCGTATAGCCGATGCGCGCGGCTCCCGCTGTATGGCTGGAAGAGGGGCCGATCATCACAGGCCCGAGAACGTCAAACAAGCGCATCCGATGCACATCCTTTCGTGTTCCGCCGGGCAAAAAACGCCCGGTTCGCACTTTTTCTCGCTTTTATTATACCGCTTTTGTCCCACTTGTGCTATAATAACTTTACTAATGTTTGAAATCGCTCCTTCGGGGGCAACACGGAGGTTGGATTCCTATGAAACTGGTAAGCGTGGAAACTCCCGAAAAGAGTGTCTGCAAGATGACCTTCAGCGCAACGGCTGAGGAGCTGGAGACCGCATCCAATGCGGTGTACGAGCGCACCCGCGCCAGCTACACCATCAAGGGCTTTGCCAAGGGCGAAGCCGACCGTGCCCAGATCGAGGCTGACCGCGGCGAGCACACCTTCTGGTACGATGCCATCAACGACCTGATGGACCGCGACGTACCCGCCCTGTACGAGGCCGCCATGAAAGAGCACGGCTTCAAGGCCGTGGATGAGCCCAGCTACGATCTGGTCAGCGTCAAGAAGGACGAGGGCTTTGTGGCCACCGCCACCACCCCGCTGCAGCCCGAGCTGAACCTGACCCAGACCACCGGCTTCAAGGTGGAATGCGTGACCCCCGCTGTCACCGACAAGGAGATCGACGCGGTGCTGGAGCGCCGCCGCAATGCCGCCGCTGAGCTGGTACCTCATAAGGGCCCGGCTGTCAAAGGCAACATCGTCCACATGGACTACGAGGGCCTGCTGGACGGCAAGCCCTTCCAGGGCGGCACTGCCAAAAACCAGACCCTTCAGCTGGGCAGTGGCCGGATGATCCCCGGCTTCGAAGATGGCATCCTGGGCCATAAGGGCGGTGAGGAGTTCGAGATCTTCGTCACCTTCCCGGCACGCTATCCCGCCAAGGAGCTGGCCGGCAAGCCCGTTGTCTTTAAGATCAAGCTGATCGATGTCTGCGTGCGCCAGCTGCCTGCCCTGAACAGCGACTTCGCTAAGAAGGTAGGCAAGGTGGATACCATGGAAGAGTTCCGGGAGCAGGTGCGTAAGCAGCTGCACGATGGCAAGCACGCCAGCGCCCTGAACCGCGCCAAGGATCAGGTGCTGACCCAGCTGGCTGCCGCCGCCGAGGGCGAGATCCCCAGCGTTCTGGTGGAGAGCACCTACCAGCAGGAGATGCAGAACATCCAGCAGCAGCTCCAGATGCAGCGTATGAGTCTGGATCGCTACCTGAGCCAGATCCACCAGACCCGCGAGAACTTCACGGCCAATGTCCATACCGCCGCCGAGAAGAACACTCGCGCCCGGATGGCTCTGCTGCAGATTGCTCAGAACGAGGGTCTTGTCCCCACCGATGAGGAGATCACCAAGAACCTGCAGGAGCGCGCTGACCGCACCAAAAAGACGCTGGAAGAGGTCAAGGCCAACGCCAACATCCCCGCCATGCAGCGCAACGAGGCCATCCGCCGCGCCGCCGATTGGGTGATCGAACACTCCACGATCGTAGAGAAATAATAATTGCAGAAAGCGCCTGTTCGAAGCATTTTCGGACAGGCGCTTTTGTTATATCACTTTATTTTGCCAGCAGCTTGAAGCCCATGACCACAATACCAAGCACGACCAGAACGATACCGGTTGCACGGTTCAGGGTCTTGGCATCGGCCTTATTTGCAAATACAGCCGCGATGCGGGCCCACAGCAGGGTAAACAGAACACAGAGGATGAACACCGTCCAATCCGGTGCGCCGCCGATGGCAAAGTGGGAGACCGCACCCGTCAAGGCGGTGAAGGTCATAATGAACACGCTGGTGCCCACAGCGGTCTTGAGCTCATATCCCAGCACGCTGGTCAGGATGAGCAGCATCATCATGCCGCCGCCCGCGCCCACGAAGCCGCAGATCAGGCCGATGATGACACCGCAGATGATGGACTGGATGGCACGCTTCCTGGCGGAGACACCCTGCATGGCTTCCTTGGTGGTCATAACGGGCTTGACGATGAACTTGATGCCCAGCATAAAGGTCATAAACACTGAGAAGCCGCCCATGGTGGTGGAGGGCACCAGGCTTGCCACCCAGCTGCCCACAACGGTGAATATCAGCACGCTGGCCATCATAATCAGGCCGTTTTTGATGTCGAGGTTCTTGTTTTTGTGGTAGGT
>CALDLZ010000468.1 GCA_937915335.1 uncultured Faecalibacterium sp. | reverse complement strand
GGCCAAGGAGCTGCCCATCAATGAGCATCCCCACGAGCGTCAGACCCTCTGCATCGGTGCTTTTGGCCCTGATGAGGATTTCTTCACCGTGAAGGGCGCTGTGGAGGCCCTGGCCGCAGGCTTCGACCTGACCTTCACCTACGAGCGTGAGACCACCCCGTGGCTCCATCCCGGCATCAGCGCCGCGGTTTACTGCAACGGCAAGCGCCTGGGCGTGTTCGGCAAGCTCTCCAATGAGATCAACGGCGAGCTGGAAATTGCCAAGGATCAGAAGGACAGCCAGAACATCTATCTGGGTGAGTTGGACTATGAGGCGCTGATGTCCTGCGTGGATGGCGAGCTGCGCTATAAGCCCCTGAGCCCCTACGCTGCCGTCAAGCGTGACTTGGCCCTCGTCTGCGAGGAAAAGATCACCTGCGGCGAGATCGAGGACACCATCAAGAAGGCAAGCCCGCTCATCACCGAGGTCAAGCTGTTCGATATCTATCGCGGCGCAAACCTGGGCGAAGGCAAGAAGAGCATGGCTTTCTCTCTGACCCTGGCCGACCCCAACGGCGAGGTCTCCGCCGAGCAGGTCGAGCGCACCGTCAAGAAAGTGCTTGGCAACCTGAAGTTCAAGCTGGGTATTGAGATTCGCTAAAATAGAATGAGATAATAGCAAGGCCGCCCGTGCGTAACGCATGGGCGGCCTTGCCTTTTTCCGCCGTGTGTGCTATACTTTTTCCGAACTGAACAGAGAACAGCAGGTGCGCTCTGCCGTGCAGCCTTTGGGCGGCGGTGGGAGCGTTAAAAGGGAAGCGGGTGCAAATCCCGCACGATCTCGTCACTGTGATAAGGGAGTTCACCGTCAGGGTGCTTTGCACCGGTCACTGGGCCGCAAGGCCTGGGAAGGCGGCGGTGGGCGCTGATCTTTCAGCCAGGAGACCTGCCTGCTGTTGGTACGGGGGCGCTGTGCCCCAGATCACGAGGAATTGGTTGTACCCAAAAAGCCTGAAACTGCAAAGGGTCTTTTTGTTTTGCCATCCCGCAAGCAAAAAGACCTTTTTCTTTTACAGGCCCTCTTTCCTGTGCCCATCTGTTCAGCGCCGCAAATTTTTCGAAACAGGAAGGAAAAACAAGATGAGAAAACGCACCATCCACAAAGCAGCGGCCGCTCTGACCGCTCTGGCACTCTGCGCCGGTGTTCTGTCCGGCTGCGGTGCCGCAAGCAGCACTGCTGCCTCCAGCACGGCAAGCTCTACCGCTGCCAGCAGCGAGGTTTCCGGCGAGGAGGCGGACGAGTTGGCTGCAAAGAACGTTGCCGATCTGATCGATGCCATCTATGTGCAGGAGCGCAATGACAACACCGACGCGCAGTGCGAGGAGGCCAAGGCTGCCTGGGACGCATTGACCGACACCCAGAAGGAGCTGGTCGAGGGCGAGAACGCTGATCCCGATTACTTTGGCCGTGATACCGGCGATGCATCCAAGGATGACAGCCGTAATGAGGACAACATTGGCGAGAACGAGCTGCTGGTGGTCTCCTTCGGCACCTCCTTCAACGACAGCCGTGTGAAGGATATCAAGGGCATCGAGGACGCTCTGCAGGAAGCTTACCCCGATTGGTCTGTCCGCCGTGCGTTCACCGCACAGATCATCATCAACCATATCCAGGCCCGTGATGGCGAGAAGATTGACAACATGCAGCAGGCTCTGGATCGTGCCGTGGCAAACGGCGTGAAGAACCTGGTCGTCCAGCCTACTCACCTGATGCACGGCGCTGAGTACGACGAGATGATGGAAATGATTGATGAGTACAAGGACAAGTTCGAGAGCGTTGCTGTTGCTGAACCCCTGCTGGGTGAGGTCGGCGCGGATGCTGCCGTCATCAACGCTGACAAGGAAGCTGTTGCCAAGGCTGTCACCGCTGCCGCTGTAAAGGATGCTGGTTATGACAGCCTGGATGCCACTGCTGAGGACAAGGTTGCCTTCGTCTTTATGGGTCATGGCACCTCACACACTGCAAAGGTGAGTTACAGCCAGATGCAGACCACGATGCAGACCCTGGGCTATGACAACGTGTTCATCGGCACTGTTGAAGGTGAGCCTGAAGAGACTGCCTGCGAGAACGTCATCGAGGCGGTCAAGGCTGCTGGTTACACCAAGGTCATCCTGCGTCCTCTGATGGTTGTTGCAGGTGACCACGCAAACAATGATATGGCCGGTGAGGATGCTGATTCTTGGCTGAGCCAGTTCAAGGCATCCGGTGATTTTGAGTCTGTTGACTGCCAGATCGCAGGTCTGGGTGAGATCAGCGACATCCAGCAGCTCTACATCGAGCACACCAAGGCCGCTATCGATTCCCTGAACGGCTAATATTCTGCATTCCATTGCCCGAAGGGAGAAATCTTTTCGGGCATTTTTTATGGAAGTTTTCCCCGCGCGAGGAGAACGCTCCCCACTTTGAATTTGATTTTTTGAGGTATTTGATCTATGCGCTGCAAACAGTTTGTTTCTCTGTCCGTTGCTTCCCTGATGCTGGCCGCCGCCCTGACCGGCTGCGGCGCGTCTTCTTCTACCGCGTCCTCCGCCGCTTCCAGTGAGGCTGTCTCTGCCGTGAGCTCTGCCGCCGCTTCTGAAAGCACCGAAGCCACTCTGCCCGATGGCGTGTACACTGCCGAGTTCGATACCGACAGCAGCATGTTCCATGTCAACGAGGCCTGCGACGGCAAGGGCACTCTGACCGTGGAAAACGGCGAGATGACCTTCCATGTCAGCCTGGCTTCCAAGAAGATCGTCAACCTGTATGTTGGCATGGCCGCTGATGCCGAGAATAACAAGGCTGACTGGCTGCTGCCCACCACCGACACTGTCACCTACTCCGACGGCACTTCGGAAGAGGTCTACGGCTTTGATATCCCGCTGACCGCTCTGGACGAGGACTTCCAGGTAGCCATTCTGGGCACCAAGGGAAAATGGTATGACCACACCGTGAGCGTCCGTAATGCCCAGCCCAAGACCGAGGAAGCCGCCGAGATCCCTGATGACGGCGAGTACAGCGTCAACGTGACCTTGGAGGGCGGTTCCGGCCGTGCCAGCGTGGAAAGCCCCGCGGCCCTGACCGTCGCCGGCGGAAAAATGACCGCCACCATCGTGTGGAGCAGCCCCAACTATGATTACATGATCGTGGACGGCGAGAAGTACCTGCCCATCAACACCGAGGGCAACTCCACCTTTGAGATCCCTGTTGCCGCTCTGGGTACCCCGCTGGCTGTCACTGCCGATACCGTTGCCATGAGCCAGCCCCACGAGATCGAGTATACGCTGACCTTTACTTTGAATTGATACTTACGGGGTATTGCCCAAGGCTCCCCCTTTGGGGGAGCTGGCGCGTAAGCGCCTGAGAGGACGAGCCTGCTAACGATAACTATGAAACTGACGAGACAACAATTCCTGCGAGCTCTGCCTGTTTCCGCCCTGCTGCTGGCAGGCTGTTCCTCCACGGAAACGGCTCCCGCCAACACGGAGAAGCTGGTATTTGACCACGCTTATCCGCTGGACTACGCTCAGCAGTTCACGGCGGACTGCTACGAGGGCGGCTATACCATGCTGACGATCCCGGAGGACGGGGCAAAATTCCTTGTGGTGCCAGAAGATGCCGCCGAGGTGGACGAGCTGCCCGAGGGGGTGACCGTCCTGCGCCAGCCGGTGGAGAACATCTATCTTGTCTCTACCTCGGTGATGGACCTGTTCATTGCGCTGGATGGGCTGGACAGCATCAGCCTTTCCGGCACCCGGGCCGACGGCTGGTATCTCGAGGAAGCCAGGGCCGCCATGGAAGCCGGAAGCATTGCCTATGCCGGCAAATACAGCGCACCCGACTACGAGAAAATTCTTGCGGCTAACTGCGGCCTTGCCATTGAAAACACTATGATCTACCATACCCCGGAGGTCAAGGAGCAGCTGGAACAATTCGATATCCCTGTGATCGTGGAGCGTTCCAGCTACGAGAGCAGCCCCTTAGCCCGGATGGAGTGGCTCAAGTTCTGGGGCATCCTGCTGGGCAGGGAAGAGCAGGCTGAGCGGGTGTTTGCCCGGCAGGTGGAGCGGGTTTCCCCGCTGCTGGAGCAGCCTTCTACCGGCAAGAGCTGTGCATTCTTCTCCATTACCGGCAACAACCTTGCCAATGTGCGCAAGGGCGGCGACTATGTGGCTCAGATGATCGAGATGGCCGGCGGCGACTACGTGTTTGCCGACCTGACCGACAGCGGCAATAATCTTTCCACCATGAACCTGCCGTTGGAGGATTTTTACGCCGGTGCCAAGGATGCCGATTACCTTATTTATAACAGCACCATCGAGGGCGTTGTGCATACCACCGATGAGCTGATCGCCAAGTGCTCCCTGCTGGCTGAGTTCAAGGCCGTGCAGAACGGCAGCGTCTGGTGCACCACGCAGAGCTTTTTCCAGCAGAGCATGGAGCTGGCGGATTTTGTGCTGGATCTCCATGCTGTGTTCACTGAAGAGAATCCCACCGGACTGCAATTTCTGATAAAGGTAGAGTAAGTCTATGACCAGCAAAAAACGTCTGATATTCTCATACAGTATCCTTGCCCTGCTGCTGGCGGTACTGTTTGCCGCCAACCTGTTCTGGGGCAGCGTGCGCCTGACCCCGGGGGCTGTGGCAGCGGTACTGACAGGTCATGGGCAGGACGCGCTGAGCGTGGGCATCATTACCCAGCTGCGCCTGCCCCGCGCTGTGATGGTGGTGTTGCTGGGAGCGGCGCTCTCGGCGGCAGGCTACCTGCTCCAGACGTTTTTTGCAAACCCCATTGCAGGCCCCTTCGTCATGGGGATTTCCAGCGGTGCCAAGCTGGCAGTGGCCCTGGTTATGGTCATTTTCCTCAACTGCGGCCTGCTTACCAGCTCCCTTACCCTGATCTTAGCCGCTTTTGCGGGTGCCATGGCCTCCATGGCCTTTGTGCTGGCCGTTTCCCGTCGGGTGCAGCGGATGAGTATTCTCGTCATTTGCGGCGTGATGATCGGCTATATCTGTTCCGCCATCACTGAGTTTGTGGTGACCTTTGCGCAGGACAGCAGCATCGTTAACCTCCACAACTGGTCGCAGGGCAGCTTTTCCGGCATGACCTGGGGCAATGTGCAGGCGGCAGCGCTGGTGGTTCTTCCGGCACTGGCGGCGGCGTTCTGCCTTTCCAAACCCATGACCGCTTACCAGATGGGCGAAGCCTATGCTCAGAGCGTGGGCATCAATGTCAAAGCCTTTTCCCGGCTGCTGGTGCTGCTTTCCAGCCTGCTGGCCGCCTGCGTGACCGCCTTTGCAGGCCCCATCTCCTTTGTAGGCATCGCGGTGCCCCATCTGGTCAAGCAGCTGTTGGGCAGCGCAAAGCCGCTGGTAGTTCTGCCCGGGTGCTGTCTGGGTGGGGCGGCGTTTTGTCTGCTGTGCGACCTCATCGCACGCAGCCTGTTTGCCCCCACGGAACTGTCCATCAGTTCGGTCACAGCCGTGTTCGGTGCCCCGGTGGTCATCTGGCTGCTGGTCCACCGCAATCAGGAGGGTGCACGATGAATTTTCTCTGTGAAACGAAGGATCTGTCCATCGGCTATGGCAAGGCGGCCCTTGCCTCCGGCATCACGCTGGGAGCCGCTGCCGGGCAGGTACTGACCCTCATCGGGCCCAATGGCGCAGGAAAATCTACCCTGCTCAAGACACTGGCGGGTCAGCTGGCCCCTATGC
>CALDLZ010000467.1 GCA_937915335.1 uncultured Faecalibacterium sp. | reverse complement strand
GCCCTACCGCATCAATTAAGGCAGCTCAGACAGGAATCTTTGTGAATAAGCTGTCAAAAAGAACAAAAAGTCAAAATTTGGTCTGGCAATTGTGTCTGGAACGTGCTATAATAAATTCTGACGCGATTGTTGCACCCAATTGAGCGCGCGCGTCCCCGCATTTCGCAAACAGAAAACACAGGACGCGGTGCGCGGTTGCAGGAGACAGGGAAAACACCCTGCCCCGACGCAATAGAATTTTTGAGTGGAGGATACACAAAATGAATTTCATCAAGTGCGAAAAGCTCGAGAAGAGCATGGCAGAGCTGCAGTTCTCCATCGACGCTGAGGCCTTTAAGGGCGCAGTGGCCGATGTCTTTAAGAAGGAGGGCAAGAAGTATGCTGTGCCTGGCTTCCGTAAGGGCAAGGCTCCCCGTGCTCTGATCGAGAAGATGTACGGCGCTGATGTCTTTACCTATGATGCCATCAACGAGCTGTTCCCCGCTGCTTACGAGGCAGCTGTGAAGGAAGCCGGCATCGAGCCTGTTGGCCGTCCCGAGGTTTCCGTGGATAATGCCAGCGAGACCGAGGGCGTGACCCTGACTGTCAAGGTCGCTATCAAGCCCGAAGTCAAGGTCGGCAACTACAATGGTCTGACCGTTGAGAAGACTGTCCATACTGTTACCGACGAGGCTGTTGATGCAGAGCTGAAGCGTGTGCAGGAGCGCAACGCCCGTGAGCTGACCCGTGAGGGTGCTGCTGAGAACGGCGATATCGTTGATATCGACTTTGAGGGCTTTGTTGATGGCAAGGCTTTTGAGGGCGGCAAGGCTGAGCACTACAACCTGACCCTGGGCAGCGGTTCCTTCATCCCCGGCTTCGAGGATCAGATCGTTGGCCACTCCGCTGGCGAAGAGTTTGACGTGAACGTTACCTTCCCCGAGGAGTATCAGGCTGCTGAGCTGGCTGGCAAGGCTGCTACCTTCAAGATCAAGCTGCACGAGGTCAAGTACAAGGAACTGCCCGCTCTGGATGACGAGCTGGCTAAGGATTGCTCCGAGTACGACACTCTGGACGAGTTCAAGGAGTCCATCCGCAAGAACAACCAGGAGCAGCTGGACAAGCAGGACGACCTGGCTGTTGAGAACGCTCTGGTCGATCAGGTCATCGAGAGCATGGAGGCTGAGATCCCTCAGGCTATGTACGATACCCGCATGGACGAGATGGTCAATGATTTTGCCTTCCGTGTGGAGCAGCAGGGTCTGCGCCTGGAGGACTACCTGAAGTATATGGGCCAGACCATCGACCAGTTCCGCGCTTCCTTCATGCCTCAGGCTGAGAAGCAGGTCAAGATCCGTCTGGCTCTGGAGGCTGTTGCCGCTGCTGAGAACATCGAGGCTTCCGAGGAGGAGGTCGCCGCTGAGATTGAGCGCATCGCTGACCAGTACAAGATGGAAGAGGACAAGGTCCGTGAGCTGGTCAACGTTGACGATCTGAAGAAGGATCTGGCAATCAACAAGGCCATCGACTTCATCAAGAGCCACGCCAACATCGTGGAGAAGGCCGCTGAGACTGAGAAGACCGAGGACGCTGAGTAATTCAGCCCCTGGGCCGCATTTGCAGGGAGTAACGCTTAAAGCGTGCCCTGTGAGCAAAGGTTGTTAAAATTGACCGATACGGCCCTGTTTCTTTTGCCGTATCGGTCAATTTTGCAAATAGAATCATTTTCGTATCAGGAGGCGAACTTTATGAGTTTTGTTCCTTACGTTGTCGAACAGTCGGCACATGGCGAGCGTTCCTATGATATTTTCTCCCGTCTGCTGAATGACCGCATCATCGTTCTGAGCGAGGATGTCAATGACACCTCCGCCAGCCTTGTGGTGGCTCAGCTGCTGTACCTGGAAGGGCAGGACCCGGATAAGGATATCAGCCTGTATATCAACAGCCCCGGCGGATCCATCAGCGCCGGTATGGCGATCCACGATACCATGCAGTATATCAAGTGTGATGTCTCCACCATCTGCATGGGCATGGCGGCTTCTATGGGCGCTTTCCTGCTGGCAAGCGGCACCAAGGGCAAGCGCTTTGCCCTGCCCAACTCCGAGATCCTGATCCATCAGCCGCTGATCGGCGGCCAGGGCGGCGGCCTTTCCGGCCAGACCACCGATATCAAGATCCACGCCGAGCACATGGTGTATATCCGTGATAAGATGAACCACATGCTCAGCGAGTATACCGGCCAGCCGCTGGAGAAGATCCAGCTGGATACCGAGCGCGACAACTATATGACCGCGCTGGAAGCCAAGGAATACGGCCTGATCGATGAGGTCATCGCCCACCGCTGAAGCTGAAAGGCGCGGGGGAGAGCCTTGCGCCCAAAGACCCAGAATAAGGAAAAACAGTTATGGCAAACAACAATTCCGGCAAAAATGAAAAAGATCTGGTGTGCAGCTTCTGCGGCAAGCACCAGGACGAAGTGGAACGGATGATCATTGGTCCCGGTGTCAACATCTGCAGCGAGTGCATCAGCCTATGCCATGATCTGCTCTCGGATCAGCCGGAGCACCCGGAAGGCGGCCGCCCGGGCCGTGGGGGAAACCGCTCCCGGATGCAGGCTGTGGATGGTCTGGATATCAATATCCTGACCCCGGCAGAGATCAAGGAGGGTCTTGACCAGTATGTGATTGGTCAGGACGAGGCTAAGCGTGTGCTGGCTGTCTCCGTTTACAACCACTACAAGCGTATCCTGAGCGGTAAGGGTGCGGACGTGGAGCTGCAGAAGTCCAACGTCCTGCTGCTGGGCCCCTCCGGTGTCGGTAAGACCCTGCTGGCCCAGACCCTGGCCAAGATGCTGGGCGTACCCTTCGCCATTGCGGATGCCACCACCCTGACCGAGGCTGGCTATGTGGGCGAGGATGTGGAGAACATCCTGCTCAAGCTGCTGCAGGCTGCGGACTTCGATGTGCAGAAGGCGCAGATCGGTATCATCTACATTGATGAGATCGATAAGATCACCCGCAAGAGCGAAAACCCTTCCATCACCCGTGACGTGGGCGGCGAGGGCGTGCAGCAGGCTCTGCTGAAAATTTTGGAGGGTACGGTCAGCAATGTGCCCCCCAATGGCGGCCGCAAGCACCCCCAGCAGGAGTTTATCCAGATCGACACCACCAACATCCTGTTCATCTGCGGTGGCGCCTTCGACG
>CALDLZ010000466.1 GCA_937915335.1 uncultured Faecalibacterium sp. | reverse complement strand
GGCCAGCGTGTCGCCGTAGCAGGCGGCAACGGTCTCCTTGGTCAGGTCGTCCGCTGTGGGGCCCAGACCGCCGGTAAACACCAGCAGGTCGCAGCGGGATTTTGCCTCGTTGACGAAATCTGCCAGTCGGCCCTGATTGTCGCCAATGGTGCTCTCCCGCTGGACGGTGATGCCAAGGTCAGCCAGCTCCCGGCTCAGGTACTGGGCGTTGGTGTTGAGGATGTTGCCGAGCAGCAGCTCGGTGCCCACACTGATGATCTCCGCTGTCATGCCGCTCACCCCTCAAACTCGATCTCATCGGTAATGCGAATGCGGATGCGCTCGGTGTTCTCAGCAGCTTCCGCTTCCAGCTCGGCCAAGCCGGGCATGGCTGCTTCCGCTTCCAGGATCTCTGCCAGCTCCGGGCGGATCTTCGGGTGCGGCGGGGTAAAGATGGTGCAGCAGTCCTCGTAGGGCAGGATGCTGGTCTCATAGGTGCCGATGTGGCGGGAAGTCTCGATGATCTCGGTCTTGTCCATGCCGATGAGCGGGCGCAGAATGGGTAAATCCTGAGCTGCATCGGTACACTGCAGGGCCTTGACGGTCTGGCTTGCCACCTGGGCCAGACTCTCGCCAGTGATAAGGGCCTCGCAGCCCTGTTTGGTGGCAATCGTATTGGCAATACGCATCATGCTGCGGCGCATCAGTACCGTGAACAGCACGTCGGGTGCGTTGTCCCGGATGTACTCCTGGGGCTTGGTATAGGGCACCACAAACAGGTTGGAACTGCCGGTATAGGGTGTGATTTTCTGGGCCAGAGTCTTAACTTTCAGTTTTGCGCGTTCAGAAGTATACGGAGGGGACGCGAAATGAATGTGATCGAGGGCCAAACCACGCTTCGCCATCCGGTAAGCGGCAACGGGGCTGTCGATGCCGCCGGACAGCAGGTTCAACGCGCGTCCGCTGGTGCCCACGGGCAGACCACCCTCACCGGGTATTTTCGGACCGTGAATATACGCGCCGTAATCCCGAATTTCAACGATCACCTTGAACTGAGGGTTCTTCACATCCACCCGCAGATAGTTGTGCTTGCCCAGCAGGTAAGCGCCCAGCTCCCGCATCAATTCGGGACTGGTCATGGGGTAGGTCTTATCAGAGCGGCGGGCTTCCACCTTGAAGGTCTTGATGCCGTGCAGGCTGTCGCCCAGGTATTCCTCGGCGGTCTGGCAGATGGTGTCAAAGTCCTTTTCACAGACCACGGAACGACTCAGTGCCGCCAGACCGAACACGGTGCGCACCCGGTCAAAGGCCAGGTCCATATCCACGTCCTCTTCCTCGGGTTCCATATAAAAGGTAGACTGGGTGCAGTACACCTTGAACTTGCCCACGGTCTTGAGCCGGTAGCGCAGGATCTTCATCATGGCCGACTCAAACTGGTTGCGGTTCAGACCCTTCAGGGACATCTCTCCCTGATAGCCCATGATAATTTCTCTCATCTTTTATCTCCTGATTCTCTGTAAGTGCTTCATGCCGTCCTCAAAGGCATTGAGGAACGCGTCCACATCCTCTGGGGTGTTGTCGGCGCAGAAGGACACGCGGATAGCGGTATCAATGGCCAGCGGGTCCTTGCCCATAGCCGCCAGCGTGTGGCTGGGCTGGCCCCGTCCGCAGGCACTGGCCGACGAGACATACACCTGCTGCTGGGCCAGATGCGCCAGCATGGTCTCGCTCTTGATGCAGTTCTCGCTGAAATTCAGCACCTCGGGCACAGCATTGTCCGGGCTGTTGATGACCACTTCAGGGAAGGCTTTCAGCCCCTCCCGCAGCCGCTGGTTCAGGGCTCGCACGGCAGCATCCCGGCTCTTCATGCTCTTGTTCAGGCGGGTGGCTGCAGCAGCCAGACCCAGCGCATAGGGCAGGTTCTCGGTGCCGGGACGCTTTTCCCGCTCCTGCTCTCCGCCCAGATAAGGGGCCTGGAACGCCTGATAGAGGCTATCGCTCAGGTAAAGCGCGCCAATGCCCTTAGGCGCGTGGATCTTGTGGCCGCTGACGGACAGGGTGTCGATGTTTGCCAGCTTGATGGGCACCCGCATCCAGGCCTGCACCGCATCTACATGAACGATGGCGCGGCTGTTTTTGCGCTTCACCTCGGCGGCAAGGCGCTCCACATCGTTCCGGGTGCCGATCTCGTTGTTGACCATCATGCAGGCCACAAGGATGGTATTTTTGTCCACGGCATCCAGCATCTGATCGATATCCAGCGTGCCGTCAGGGTTCGGCTTGACCACGGTCACATCATAGCCCATGGCGGCCAGCCGTTCCAGCGGCTTCTGCACGCTGGGGTGCTCAAAGCCGGATACCACGATGCCCTTGCCGAACTTGCGGGTCAGGGCCGCTCCCAGCAGGGCCATATTGTTGCCCTCACTGCCGCAGGCTGTGAAGTAGAGTTCCCGGCTCTTGCAGCCCAGGGTACGGGCCACGGCGGCACGGGCGGCGTTCAGGGCTTCCTCGCTCCGCGCGCCGGGGGCATACAGGCTGGACGGATTGGCCCAGTGCTCCCGCATGGCCCTGTCAATGACATCCGCCACCTCCGGTGCCACAATGGTGGTGGCGGCATTGTCCAGATAATGCAATTCAGGGTTTTGAAGCATAAATTTTGATTCCTGCTTTCTCAGTTACGCCAGCGGCACCGCCGCTGGCAGGATTTCATACTAAACCATGATGATTATACCACAAAGCTCCTGCCGCCGTAAAGTAGCATAGCCCACTTGCACGGCCCCGCCGGGTGCTGTATAATGAGGGCAGAAATTACAAAGAAAGCCGGGTGTCATTATGGCCGATTATCAGGAATACCGCCGCCGTATTCTGCGCAAGCGCTGGCGCAGGGCCTTCGCCGTGGGCGCGCTTCTGGTGCTGCTCATCCTGCTCAGTGCCGTGGGCCTGCTATGGAAGCGGCTCCACCGGGAGCAGAATCCCAACACCGAGCAGGGCCCGACCATCTTCCAGCAGGAGCTGCAGAGCAACGAGTGGAACACCATCAGTTACACTCCCGCGCGGCGGATGACCGTGCAGACCACCTCCGCCGGTACCACGGCCATGGATTTTCGTCTGGCCGCCGTGGATCGTACCACCGCTGTGGACCGCAGTTATTTTTCCAACGTCTGCTTTTTAGGTGACAGCCTGACGCAGGGAATGCAGATCTATTCCAGCGGCCTGCCGGAGGCTTCCTTCTGCGCCTACCGGGGCGTAGGCCCCAGCGCTGTGGTCAACGGCACCACCTGCAAGCGCCGGGATGGCGGCACCGAGATCCCCATGGAGGTGCTGACGGCCCAGCAGCCGCCGGTGCTGTATATCCTGCTGGGCACCAACGTCCTGAACCGGGACGGCGATTATTCCAGCTTCCTGACTTATTACCGCCTCATGCTGGATATGCTCACCCAGGCACTGCCCAACACCCAGATCTATGTGCAGTCCATCACACCGGTACGACCTGAGGTACGCAACAGCCACCCCGGTCTGTATAAGGA
Organism: uncultured Faecalibacterium sp.; assembly: GCA_937915335.1. GTDB lineage: Bacteria > Bacillota > Clostridia > Oscillospirales > Ruminococcaceae > Faecalibacterium. The sequence continues at coordinate 2,619 of CALDLZ010000466.1, read as the reverse complement.
GCGGCTATGCGAGATCAACAACGAGCTGGCCGCCATCGCGCTGGAAAAGAACTGCGCCTTCCTGAACCTGTGGGAAGTCCTTGCCGATGACAACGGCGACCTGAAAGCCGAATACGCCCAGCCCGACGGCATCCACATCAAGCCCGAAGGCTATCCCGCCTGGGTGGAGTATCTCGCCACCCACACCGTAGGCCAGCAGACAGCCTAAGCCAATCGAATATCGAAAAACCGCCCTTCCGGCACAGTGAACCGGAAGGGCGGTTTTGTCATAGAAACAGGGAACGGGGATCAGAACAATCCCGTAATTTTTCCGTCTGCATCCACATCGATATTGACAGCGGCGGGCTTCTTGGGCAGGCCGGGCATGGTCATAATATTGCCGCAGATGACCACTACAAAGCCGGCACCGGCGGCAAGGCGGACCTCCCGCACCTCCATGGTGAAGCCAGTGGGTGCACCTGTCAGCTTGGCGTTATCGCTGAAGCTGTACTGGGTCTTGGCAATGCAGACCGGCAGGTTCCCGTAACCCAGTTCAGTGAGCTCGGCCAGCGTCTTGGAAGCGGCGGCACTGAAATTCACACCGTCGGCACGATAGATTTTCTTTGCGATGGCTTCCACCTTCTGCTTCAGGGGCATCTCCAGCGGGTAGACATACTGAATGGGGCGGTCCTCCATGACCTCCAGTACCTTTTCAGCCAGTGCCTTGCCGCCCTCGCCGCCCTTGGCGAACACCTCGCTCAGGACGCAGGGCACACCCTGCTCGGCACAGACCTGCTCCACATAAGCCTGCTCCTCGGGGGTATCGGTGGGGAAGGCATTGATGGCAACCACCACAGGCAGACCAAAGCCGTTTTTCAGGTTGTCGATGTGGCGCACCAGGTTGGACGCACCGGCCTTGACCGCTTCCAGATTGGGCTGATTCAGGTCGGCCTTGGCAACACCGCCGTGGCTCTTGAGGGCACGGACGGTAGCCACCAGCACGCAGGCACTGGGGGCGATCCCGGCATAGCGGCACTTGATGTCCAGGAACTTCTCGGCACCCAGGTCAGCGCCGAAGCCTGCCTCGGTGATGACGTAGTCGGCCAGCGACAGGCTCAGCTTGGTGGCCATGACGCTGTTACAGCCGTGGGCAATGTTGGCGAAGGGGCCGCCGTGGATGATGGCGGGGTTATTTTCCAGCGTCTGAACGAGGTTCGGGTCGAGGGCATCCTTCAGCAGGGCAGTCATGGCACCGGCGGCACCGATCTCACCTGCCGTGACAGGCTTGCCGTCGTAGGTGTAGGCGCAGACGATCCTGGACAACCGCTCCTTCAGGTCGGAGATGCTGGTGGCCAGGCAGAAAATCGCCATGACCTCACTGGCAACAGTGATGTCGAAGCCGTCCTCACGAGGGGTGCCGTTGACCTTGCCGCCCAGACCGTCCACGATGAAGCGGAGCTGGCGGTCATTCATATCCATGCAGCGCTTCCAGGTGATGCGGCGGGGGTCAATGTTCAGAGGGTTGCCCTGCTGGATGCTGTTATCGATCATGGCGGCCAGCAGATTATTGGCAGTGCCAATGGCATGCAAATCACCGGTGAAGTGGAGATTGATATCTTCCATGGGCACCACCTGGGCATAGCCGCCGCCGGCCGCGCCGCCCTTCACGCCGAACACGGGGCCCAAACTGGGCTCCCGCAGGCAGAGCATGGTCTTTTTGCCCAGAGCGTTCATGGCATCGGCCAGGCCCACGCTGGTGGTGGTCTTGCCCTCGCCTGCCGGGGTGGGGCTGATGGCCGTGACCAGGATCATCTTCCCCTGCTTGGCTGCCTTATGGATGAGGCGGTGGTTGATCTTTGCCTTGTAGCGGCCATAGGGGATCACATCCTCTTCGGCAAGGCCCAGCGAGGCAGCGATCTCGGTAATAGGCTTCATCTTGGCTTCCTGTGCGATCTCAATATCAGACTTCATGCTCAAATCCTCCCTGAAATACAAAAAGGACAGCTTTGCGCGGCAATCGCGCAAGGCTGCCCAGACGGTCGGCATAACAAAACCCGGTTCTGTCTGCACTGTGGTGCTCCACAACGTTCCGTCAGCAGGCAAACCCGTTCTTCTAGTTCAAAGATATCACATTCCCCCGTGGTTTGTCAAGCAGAAACTGTCCGCAAAGAAAAATCTGTCCGCAGGGCCCCTGCGGCTTGCATCCATCCCGGCAGATGTGATATACTAAAGTGAATCAAACGATAGGGAGGCTTTCACGATGCCATTTACTCCAAAACTGACTTATAAAGGCAAGCCCCTCGTCCGCAAGGACAACGAGCTGTATTACGGCCGTATGACCGACCCTTATGTACTGCGGATGCAGATTTTGAGCACCAAACCCGTTGGCGGGCTGGATGTGGCCGATAAGGTGCACATTCAAGTCTTTTCCACCAACGACAGCTTGGCTCCTGATGCCCGTGTGTTCCGTCAGGCCACCAAAAACGGCCTGTACAACGCGCTGGACATCGGCAGCATCTGGCTGCAGAAGGCAAACGAGGCCCGATAAACAAAAAGCGGCTGTTCCCCCTGCGGGAGCAGCCGCTTTTGCTTTTCTTACTCTTCGGTCACTTCAAAGTCCAGAGACTTGCCGCAGTTAGG
>CALDLZ010000465.1 GCA_937915335.1 uncultured Faecalibacterium sp. | reverse complement strand
GGTCAAGAAGTACCTGTCCAACAACCCGGCCAAATATTAAGCAAACGTCCACGGCACACAGCCGTCGGCGCAGGAACCGGCCGCTCGATACCGATGCTGGCCGGTTCTTTTTGGGTACTGACCAAATAAATATGTCAGGAGTAACAACATCGCATGATAGATTTTGAACACGTCTCCAAACAATACAAGCACAATGCAAAACCGGCGCTGGAGGATGTTAACTTCCATGTGGATGACGGCGAGTTCGTCTTTCTGCTGGGCCACTCGGGCGCGGGCAAATCCACCCTGCTCAAGCTGATCCTGCGCGAGGAGACCCCCACCGAGGGCCGCGTGCTGGTAAACGGGCAGGATGTCGCCCGCCTGCGCCGCCATAAGATCCCCTATCTGCGCCGTCAGATGGGCATTATCTTTCAGGATTTCCGGCTCATCCCCACGATGACCGTGTACGAGAATATCGCTTTTGCCATGCATGTTACCAACATCGGGCGCAAGCAGATCAAAGAGCGCGTCAATTACATGCTGGAGCTGGTGCATCTGGAGGATAAAGCAAAAGTTTACCCCGATCTGCTTTCCGGCGGTGAGCAGCAGCGCGTGGCCGTCGCCCGCGCCCTGGCTCATGCCCCCAAGCTGGTCATTGCGGACGAGCCCACCGGCAACATCGACCCCGAGCTGAGCCTGGAAATGATGGAACTGCTGGAGCGCGTCAGTGAGATGGGCATTACCGTGCTGGTGGTCACCCATGAGCACGAGCTGGTTCGCCATTTTGACCGCCGTGTGGTCACCCTGTCCGGAGGCCACATCGTCTCGGACGTGCCTACGGGCTCCATGATCCCGCAGCCGCCCGTGGACCCCAAGGAACTGGAAATGGAGGTGTCGCTGGTATGATGAAGCCTTCTACCTTCGGGTTCCTTGTGGCGCGCGGCGTGCGCAACCTGGGCAAGCACTGGGCCATGACCATTGCCTGTATCGCGTCCCTGAGCGTCTGTATGACCCTGAACACCTTTGCCACCCTGGCCGAGGTCAACGTGGACAGCATGGTGAACTATCTGGGCCAGCAGAACGAAATGGTGGTCTATGTGGATCCCGAGGCCGACGATGCCACCATCCAGTCGGTGGGGGAGCGCATCACGGCAACCCCGGGTGTGAGCCGGGTGCAGTATATGTCCAAAGAGGACGTGCTCAACCAGTACCGCGGGTACATGGAAGATTACGCCGTCCTGCTGGATGAATTTGAAAATGATAACCCCTTCAAGGCCAATTACCGTGTCTCCCTGGCGGATCTGAGCCAGATGGAGGCCATGAGCCGGAGCTTCCAGAGCATTCCGGGCGTGTACAGCGTCACGGCTCCCATTGAGATGACCCAGACCTTTGTGCAGGTCCAGCAAGCCGTCACCAAGGTGGGCCAGGCCATTATTCTAGTCCTGATGGTGGTCAGCATCATCACGGTAGGCAGCACCATTCGTCTGAGTGTTTTTGCCCGCCGCCGTGAGATCGAGATTATGAAGTACGTGGGTGCCACCAACGCCCTCGTCACCCTGCCCTTCTTTGTGGAAGGCCTGACCATGGGCCTGATCTCCGGTGCCATCACATCGGCGGCCGGTATCTTTGGCTATTCCTATATCGTGCAGGCTTCCAGCACGCTGGGCGGCCTGTGGCAGCTGCTCATGGGCACCGCCATGGTTCCTGTGGATGCCGTCTGGCCCACCATCCTGACGTACAGCCTGGCAGGCGGTGCGCTGGTGGGCGCGCTGGGCAGTATGTTCTCCATCCGCAAGCATCTGAATGTGTAAGCGAAAGGAGCCTTCTCAGTGAAACGAGCAAAACACTCTGCAGGCTTCCGCCTGCACCTTACCTATATCCCCACCCATGCCAAGCCCGCCCCCGGGCATGGCCGGGCCATGCGTGCCGCCAGCCTGTTTTTGGCCGCGGCCTGCCTGTTGCTGAGCGTCTCGGTCTATCCGGCCACGGCGGCCACCAGCATGTCCAGCCTGCAGAACAAGCTGAATAAGCTTTCCCAGTCCATTGAGCAGCACAAAAAAGAGCTGTCCGATGCGAAAAAGAAGGAGCAGGCCGCCAAGGCGCTGGAATCGGAGCTGAAGGAAAAGGTCTCTGTCGTCCAGAGCCAGATCGGCGTGCTGAAAAACCAGATCGCCGAGGTGCAGAACAGCATCGGCGTGAAGGAACAGGAGATCGCCGCAAAGGAGCAGGAGATCGCCGCGAAAGAGGCGGAGATCCAAGATCAGTGGGGGGATTTCAAGCAGCACATGGCCGCGATGCAGGAGCTGAGGGATGGCGGCAGTGTCGCCATGCTGGCCTCGGTGAGTGACCTGTATGAGCTGCTGACCTTCAACGAGGTCATGCAGGATATCTCGATCAAGGATACCGAGATCTTGGATAACATGAAGAACGCCAAGGAAGCGCTGGAAAGCGACAAGCTTACTCTGGAGTCGGAACGAAATGAGCTCAAGAGCAAAAAAGCCGATCTGGATGCCCAGAACAGCCAGATGAAGGCCAAGCAGAGTGAACTGAATTCCAGCGTTGCCGCCGCCCAGATGAGCGCCGCCGAGGCCCAGCAGGCCCAGAAGGACGCGCAGGCGGCCATTGAATCGGATGAGATGAACTATGAGGCCGTCAAGAAGCAGATCCAGCAGATGATCGCTGCTGCCGCTGCCGCAAAGCCCACCCTGAGCTTTACCGGCTTCATCTGCCCGCTCAAGAGCTATACCCGTATTTCCAGTGAGTATGGCTGGCGCAAGAACCCTGTCACGGGTGTCAATAAGCTCCATGCCGGTACCGACTTTGCCGCCCCCGCCGGTACGCCCATCTATGCGGCCGCCAGTGGCTATGTACAGGTGGCCGGCTGGTCCAGCGGCGGCTACGGCAACTATGTCATCATCTACCACGGCAAGATGTCCGATGGCAACCAGTACAGCACTCTGTACGGCCACATGAGGTCGGTGGCGACCTCGGCTGGCAAGTATGTCCAGCAGGGTGAGCTTATCGGTTATGTGGGCAGCACCGGCAACTCTACCGGCAACCACCTCCACCTTGAGGTCTGGAAGGGTGGTTCCAAAGCCAACGCCGTCAATCCCCGTGGCTATATCCCAATGAAGTAACTCGCATTGTATCAAAGGAGGCCGTCAAAGGCTATGAACGAAGAAAAACGCAAGCGCATCCTGCGTGTGGGCTGTCTGCTGCTGGCAGGGGTGTTCGCACTTTCCCTGCTGGGCAGCGTCGTGATGATGCTGCTGGTTTGACAGAGGAGGGTACCAGATGAATCGTAAGATATCGGTCGGTATGGCGGTCAGCATCGTCATTCTGGCCATGACCGTTACCTTTTCCATCACGATGCTGGTGGCTATGCGTCTGTTCGACAGCACCGTTTCCAGCGTAAAGGAAAAGGAGAGTATGTACAATAAGCTCGCCGAGGTGGATCGCTATGTCCGCAGCAATGATTACTATCCCATCGACGAGACGACCCTGTATGACCGCCTGACCGCAGGCTATCTGCTGGGCACCGGCGACAAGTACGCCCGCTATTACAGTGCCACCGCCTACACCGACCTGATAAATACGCAGAACGGCACCGTCATCGGCATTGGCGTGGAGCTGGCGGTGGATCAGTCCGGCTACGCCAAGGTCACCAAGGTCTATGACGAGTCTCCCGCCAAGGAGGCGGGCATCCAGAAGGGCGATTACATCACCGCCGTGGATGGCACCGATGTCAAGAGCCTGAGCAGTGTGGATGCCATCCAGGCCCGCCTGCGGGGCGAGAGCGGCACCATCGTCAATGTGACCTGGCTGGACAGCGAGACCACCGAGCACAATGCTGACCTGACCCATTCCGGTTACAGTTCCACCACTGTGGATTTCCAGATTGTGCAGGGCAATGTAGGCTACATCAAGATCCGCCAGTTCGATTCCACCACCCCCAGCGAGCTGGATTACGCCATCCGCAGCCTGTGCGACAACGGTGCGGGCAGTCTGGTCTTTGATCTGCGTGACAACGGCGGCGGCCTGCTGGACGACGCCATCCAGTGCATCGACCTGATCGCCCCGGAGGGCACGCTGGCTTACGCTGAAGATAAGAACGGCACCCAGACCCTTCTGGGCAGCAGTACCGGGGAATCCACGATCGATCTGCCCATCGTCTGCCTGGTCAACGGCAATACCGCGAGTGCCGCCGAGCTCTTTGCCAGCAGTCTGCGCACCCTGAACGGTGCCCGTCTGGTGGGCACTACCACCATGGGTAAGGGCACCATCCAGAGCAGTCCCCAGCGCCTGTCCGATGGCAGTGCTGTGGTGGTCACGGTGGCCAAGCTGATCTGCGGCGACGGCAGCTGCTTTGACGGCACCGGCCTGACCGTGGATGTGGAGCGTCCTCTGACCGCTGACGAGCAGACCGCCTACTATGATTATACCGTGGAGAATGATCCCCAGATCCAGCGTGCCGTGAGCACAGCCCAGCAGATGAGCGGCACCACCACCGTGAGCGGTGTCAATGAGGCCGCTTCCAGTGAAGCTGCGGACAGTACTGCGGCTGACGGCGAGACTGCGTACAGCGCCGCTTCTGACAGCATCCCGGCGGAGAGCACTCCTGCAGAAAGCGAAGCGGCAGGGGAGAGCAGTGCGTCTTCTGCTGCGGAATAATCCGGAACAACCATTGCAATCAAAGGCCCCCGGTATCTGCCGGAGGCCTTTTTGCCAGAAGAAAGGATAGAGCCATGCCCGAACTCACCGACCTGTCTTATGTGCGCGCCCTGTGCGAGAAATATGATTTTGCCCTGTCCAAGGGCTTTGGCCAGAACTTCATCGTCAACCCCGGCCTGCCCCCCAAGATCGTGGATGCCAGTGGTGTGGATAAGCGCTATGGCGTGATCGAGATCGGCCCCGGCATCGGCGTGCTGACCCGGGAACTGGCAAAACGGGCCGCGAAGGTGGTCTCCATCGAGGTGGACGAGCGTCTGCCGCCCCTGCTGGCTGAGACCATGGCCGGCGTGGACAACTTCAAGCTGGTACTGCAGGATGTGCTCAAGGTAGACTTGAAAGCTTTGATCGAGCGGGAGTTCCCCGGAATGCCGGTGGCCGTCTGCGCCAACCTGCCCTACTATATTACAAGCCCCATCGTGATGAAACTGCTGGGCGACCGGCTGCCCATCGAGAGCCTGACTGTCATGGTGCAGAAGGAAGCCGCCGACCGTCTGGCCGCGGCCCCCGGCACCCGGGCCTCCAGCGCCATCAGCTGTGCGGTGAGCTATTACGCCACCTCTAAAATGATGTTCACCGCCGCGCCGGGCAGCTTTTACCCGGCCCCCAAGGTAACCAGCGCGGTGGTGCGGATGGATATTCGCACTACGCCCGCCGTGCAGGTGGAGGACGAGGAGGGGTACTTTGCCCTGGTTCGCGCGGCTTTTGGCCAGCGCCGCAAGACGGCCGCCAATGCCATTGCCAGCGGTCTGGGCCTGCCCAAGGATGCCGTCACCGCCGCCATTGAAGCGGCCGGGTTCGATGCCCGCATCCGCCCCGAGGCTCTGACACTGGAGGATTTTGCCAAGATCCAGGCCGCGATAGCGCGGTGACTTATTTTAATGTTCTGTTTTTTCAAAAGCAGGAGCTTCCGGCAAAGCGCGGGGCTCCTGCTCTTTTATAAAGTAAAGTGAAAAACGCCTGTCCTTTTGACGAGAACACTTTCGGTTGTTTTGCCCGCGGCGTGCTCTGTTAAATTTCCTGCACGCTTTATTCGGCCAAAGCGAGGATTTTTCATCTTTTTTGTGCATCAGTCTTTCTTTTTTGAAGAAAAAGCTGTGCGTGCTCCATTGACATCTTTTTATTTCGATGGTACAATATATCTCGTGTTAAGGTTTTGCGGGAGGAGCACAGGCACAGACAGAGGGGTCTGTCCCTGCGCTCTTTTGTATTCCCTGGCAGTACAGGGTTCAAAAAACCTCCGCAGAGAAGTGGGAAATAAGCAGGACAAAGAGCCCTGCTCCATGCACCGAGGCACGGACAATATTATAGGGAGGAAAACACAATGAACATCAACCACGAGTCTCATGCAATCAGCCGCCGCAGCTTCCTGAAGGCTTCCGGCGTTGTTGGTGCCGCTGGCATCCTGGCCGCCTGCGG
>CALDLZ010000464.1 GCA_937915335.1 uncultured Faecalibacterium sp. | reverse complement strand
ATTCTTCTATTTTTGTGCTGGCATCTTACACAAAAATTCTAAACCTTTTTTTTTTTTTAGTCAAGTCTAAACAATCAAGATTGTGAACTTGTACAAAAATGGGAGAGATGATTTGGAGTTTTAGTAATACATCCTCTCCTTCGTGCAGCCCTCCCACCGCCTTCTTATTGCCCTTTTCCCTCAAACGTGCTAATATGGTTTCAGCACTTTTCATAAGAAGAAACGAAAGGATGAATCCCATGAAATTCAGCGAGATGAAATACACCCGTCCTGACATTGACGCACTGCTGGCCCAGTGCAGGGAGCTGGCTGCGAAGGCCGCCGGAGCCGCCAGCGGTGAAGAACTGGTAAACGTCTACTATGAGCAGAGCCACGCCTTTGCCGATTATAACACTGCCGCACAGCTGGCAAGCATCCACTACACCTGCGATACTCGTGATGCCTATTGGAAAGCCGAACAGGATTTCTTTGATGCCAACGGCCCTGCCGTGGAGAACGCACGGGTGGAGATCAGCCGGGCGTTCCTGGCCAACTCCCATGTGGATGCTCTGACCGAGGCCTTCGGCACCACCTGCGTGGCCGGCATGAAGAATGCCGTGCTGGGCATGGATGACCGCACCGTTGACCTGCAGAAGGAGTACAACGCCCTCGTCAGCCAGTACCAGCAGGTGTACGGCGGCGCACTGGTGGAGTTTGACGGCAAACAGCTGACCATCCCCCAACTGGGCCCCTACAAGGAGAATCTCGACCCGGCCATCCGCCGTGCCGCCTACGAGGCCGAGGCCAAGTATTTCGATGCCCACCGCGACGAGCTGGACGGCCTGTACACCAAGATCGTCAAAAACCTGAACGCACAGGCACAGATTTTGGGCTATCACGATTACAGCGAGCTTTCCTATGTGCGGATGAACCGCATCGGCTACGGCCCTGCCGAGATTCAGAAGTTCCGTGACCAGGTGGCCAATGACGTGGTGCCCGAGCTGAAAAAGGTCATCGAGCTGCGCTGCAAACGCACCGGCATCTCTCACCTGACCTTCTCCGACCTGCCTGTGGCCTTCAAGGACGGCAATCCCTCCCCCATCCCCGGCTACGAAGCCCGGATGGCCGCCGCCCGCACCATGTACCATGAGCTGAGCCCCGAGACCGCCGAGTTCATCGACTTTATGCAGGACAACGAGCTCTTCGACGTGGAGAGCCGCCCCGGCAAGATGTCCGGCGGCTATATGACCAGCCTGCCCGCCTACAAGGCCCCCTTCATCTTCGCCAACTGGAACAACACCTCTGCCGACGTGGACGTTCTGACCCACGAGTGCGGCCACGCCTTCGAGGGCTATGTGGCCGAGCGCAATCCCAAAGTCCCCGCTGACCTCGAGTGCCCCGGCATGGAGAGTGCCGAGATCCACTCTATGGCCATGGAGTTCCTGACCGCCCCCTGGCACCACTTGCTCTTTGGCAAGGACACCGAAAAGTACGCCCTGCTCCACGCCGAGGACAGCTTTCTCTTCCTGGCTTACGGCTGCATCGTGGACGAGTTCCAGCACAAGATGTACCAGAACCCCGACCTCACCCCCGACGAGCGTAACGCCGTCTGGCTGGAGCTGGAGCACAAGTACCGCCCCTGGATCGATTTCGACAACCTGCCCTTCTATGGCCGCGGCGCAGGCTGGCAGCGTCAGCTCCACATCTACGAGTGCCCCTTCTATTATATCGATTACTGCCTGTCCACCATGGCTGCTCTGCAGTTCTTCCTGCTGAGCCTGAAGGATCACAAGGATGCCTGGGAGCGCTACCTCAAGCTCGTCCGCCGTGCCGGTCTGGCCAGCTACACTGAATTGATGCAGACCGCCGGGCTCAAGGTTCCCTTCGAGGACGGCTCTATCAAGGCCATCGCCCAGGAGATGGGGGCATGGATCGCAGAGCACCAGGTTTGATTTCGCTTTTGTTAGAGCTGCTCTTGGCTCCCCCTTTGGGGGAGCTGGCGCAAAGCGCCTGAGAGGGCGAGCCCGCTAAAAGTGAGCGTTGACACTTCCGGCTCAATCTATTATTATAAAAGTAAGAAAAATCCCCTTCGCCGGGTGTGAAAAGGAGCGGAATTACAAATGGCAGAAAAAGAGATTAAGGGCATCAAAAAATTCTTTGAAGAGTTCAAGGCATTCGCCATGCGCGGCAACGTGCTGGATATGGCAGTCGGTGTGGTCGTCGGCTCGGCGTTCACGGCCATCGTGAACTCGCTGGTAGATGATGTCATCAACCCTTTTATCGGTCTGTTCTTTAATGCGGACTTTTCGGATGTTGTCATCAGTCTGGGCGGTTCCAGCATCAAAATTGGCAACTTCGTAAACGCCATCATCAATTTCCTGATCGTCGCCTTTGTACTGTTCATCGTGATCAAGGCCATCAACAGCCTGCACAAAAAGCCCGCAGCGGAAGAGGCCCCCGCAGAGCCCACCACCAAGGTCTGTCCCTACTGCCAGAGTGAGATCTCTATCAAGGCCGTGCGCTGCCCCCAGTGTACCTCCAAGCTGGAAGGTTTCCCCGAGATCAATGACTAAGGTTTCCTGAACCAGTAGCTCCCCTGTTCCCCGCAAAAAATGCGGAGGACAGGGGAGTTTTGATTAGCGATGTCCTGGCCGGGGCGGTGGAACGCCAAACCATTTGGCAACACTTTTTACAATCGGGAAATTGCGCCTTTTGTTGATATCTTCTATTGGAATATTTGCATAGAGTGGTGTAGTTTCAATTGCTTTATCAATTGTTTCCGCAGTATAGTGGATTTGAAACTCATTTCTGGTGGTTATTCTTGCCCACCGTAAGAGAACATGAATTTTTCGCGTCTTCAATTATACACCCAGTTTATCTTCCCCGGTTATCCCAGCTCCACTGGAAGCTATCCAGCCCGGGCTGTCCCTGTGCCAGATGTTGCAGCTCTTCCAGGCAGAACGTAATGGAACGCTCCACAAGCTCCACCGCCATTTCGGGTGTGAACACGGTACACTCGCCCTCTGCAGAGGCAAACTGCTGGTGGACTTCTGCCACCAGACCGGGCACATCGAAGGGGGCAATTTCCAGAATGGATTCGCCCGTTATATCAATTGCTTGCAGCATCTCTGGGGTAAGATGATACTTCCGGGCCACGGCATAGTTGGTGATAGCGTAGTCGTGATGCAGTTTTTCCACATTGGCAGGGATGGATGAATCAAAGTGATGCTCCCCGTAAATAAACTGCCTGAAAAAGGTATCCTGCACCAGATGGAGATAATACCCCAGATAGAGGTCATCCGCCTGCATCCGTGTGATGTAGTGTTCCCGGTAAAATTCAAGATCATAGTGGAACCGGGTGCCGTTGCAGATGCTTTGTTTCAGGTGGCTGTTGCCGCCGATTGCTCCATCCGGCAGAATTACCCCCAGCCTCAGGCGGGCCGGGTCATGGAATGCCTGCATGTTCAACAGCCCATGCGTAATGGCAAGGTGGATCATACTGGATGCCATAAGCATTCTCCTTACTTTTTCCGGCAATCAGTCCGCACCAGCGACCCGACCACTTCGCAATGAGAGGTCTGGGGGAAGAGGTCAACCGGGGTGAAGCTCTCAGCCCGATAGCCCTTCCGGGTCAGGAGAACGAGGTCACGAGCCATGGTCTCGGGGTTGCAGCTGACGTAGACCACCCGCTTGGGAGCCATCCGGGCCACGCTCTCGATGAACCGGGGCGTGGAGCCCTCCCGGGGCGGGTCCATGAAGATAACGTCCGCTTTCTGCCCGGCGCTGGCCGCTTCGGTGATCCACTGGGTGGCATCGGCGGCGAAGAAGCGGGCATTTTTCACGTTGTTATGCTTTGCGTTGCCAATAGCATCGTGGACGGCATCCCGGTTCAGCTCCACACCCACCACCTGCTTGGCATGGTCGGCGGCGGTCAATCCGATGGTGCCGATACCGCAGTAGGCATCCAGCACGACCTCCCTGCCGGTCAGCCGAGCGGCTTCCACGGCCAGCCCATAGAGCACCTCGGTCTGGTCGTGATTGATCTGGTAGAAGCTCCGGGGGCTCAGGGCATAGGTCTTGCCACAGAGGGTATCCAGAATGAAGCCCTTGCCATACAGCACCTTTTCCTCCTCGCCCAGTACAACGCTGGTGCGGCGGGGGTTATAGTTCTGCACCACGGTGGTCACAGGGACATGCCGCTTTTCGGCTTCGGCCAGCAGGGCACGGACAAAGTTCTTGGCCCCGGGCAGAACGGGCTGGGCCGTGACCAATACCACCATCACTTGCCCGGACACCACGCCCCGCCGCAGCAGGCAATGGCGGAGCAGGCCGGTGCCCTTATCCTCGTTGTAGGACTGGTAGCGGCAGGCGCTCGCCGCCGCCCGCACTGCCTGCATCACGGTATCCAGCACCTCGTCCTGCAGCAGACAGCTTTCCACCGGCAGGACTTTATGGGTGCCCGCCGCATAGATGCCGGACACCAACTTGCAGCCGGGGCCTGCCGCAAAGGTGGAGATCACCTTATTGCGGTAATGGCAGGGGTTCTCTGCCCCTCGAATGGGGTTCACCGGTCCGTACTTTCCAACCAGTTTGCGGACAGCGGCCTCCTTCTGCTTCAGCTGCTCGGCATAATCCAGGCTCAGCATTGGGCACCCGCCGCACTTTTTGGCTTTCAATCTGCAATCCATTGTATATCCTTCCG
>CALDLZ010000463.1 GCA_937915335.1 uncultured Faecalibacterium sp. | reverse complement strand
ATGAATACTACATCTGCACTGTCAAGCTGAAGAACAAGGATTTGTCCCATCTGCCTGTGGAAGTGTTAACCGAAGAACAACTCAGTGCCTATTCGCTCTATATGCGCACGCTGGGCAACCGGCCGGACCTGTTCGGGCAGACACAGTACCCCAATGCGTCCACCATCAAGCAGCCCACCTACTACGATATTCCCCCGGAAGCCCTCAAAGATGATAAGTTTGCCGCCATGATGGAGGAAGCAACCAAGTACATCGGCTACCCGTATGTGTGGGGCGGCAGCTCGCCCAGCACCAGCTTTGATTGCAGCGGCTACATTTCGTGGGTGCTGAATCACTCCGGCTGGAATGTGGGCCGACAGACCGCGCAGGGCCTTTACAACCTCTGCACCCCTGTTTCAGCAGCGCAGGTCAAACCGGGCGATCTTGTGTTCTTCAAGGGAACCTACGATACCCCCGGCGTGAGCCATTGCGGTATCTATGTGGGCAACTCCATCATGCTGCACTGCGGCGACCCTATCTCTTACACGAACCTCAACTCAAAATATTGGCAGGAACATTTTTACAGCTATGGGCGTTTACCGTGACGCCAGAAAGGATTTTGTATGGCAAAAAGACTTTCCCGCATTGAGCGCGACATCGAACGGCTCAAAGAAAAAATCAGCGAATACCAGCAGCAGTTGAAAGAACTGGAAGCAGAAAAGACTGAACAGGAAAATCTTCAAATCATTCAGCTGGTGCGCAGCATGAACATGACGCCGGACGAGTTTGCGGCTTTCCTGCGCAGCGGTGCGCTGAATGCCGCACCCACCGTCACCCCGTACCACAAACAGGAGGATGCCGCCGATGAAACCTGATTGGAACCGCCGTTTTGCAGCTGGGCTGCTGGCTATCCTGCTCTGCCTTTGTTCGTTCTCCATGCCAGCTTTTGCAAGCGGCTCTGACCCTGCCCCGGAACCTCTGCCGGAGATTATTGAAGAAGAACCCACCACGGGCGGCATGGAGCCGGAGGGGGTGCCCATCACGCCCAAGGGCAACGCAACGCTGGTGGATGATTTTTACGGCGACAAGCAGCTTATCACCGTGACCACCAAGGCCGGGAATTATTTTTACATCCTGATTGACCGCGCCAACGAGGACAAAGAAACGTCTGTCCACTTCCTGAACCAAGTGGACGATGCCGATTTGCTGGCCCTGCTGGATGAAGAACCGCAGGAAACCGAAGTCTGCACCTGCACGGTGAAATGTGAAACCGGGAACGTCAACGAAAACTGTCCCTTGTGTGAAAAGAGCCTGCGCAACTGCACGGCCCCGGAAGCGGTGAAAACCGATACCGAAACGCCGGAGGAAAAGCCGAAGTCCAACATGGGCAGTCTGATTATTCTGCTAGTGCTGGCTCTGGCGGGCGGCGGTGCAGCCCTCTATTATTTCAAG
>CALDLZ010000462.1 GCA_937915335.1 uncultured Faecalibacterium sp. | reverse complement strand
TTCACGTTCAAAGAAGAACCTATGGCCTTGGCGGCCAATTCCATCCGTTTTTGAAAGCTTACCATAGTATTGTAACTGAACTTCCGGGGGATGTCAAGGAAAAAGATACAGGTTCTTCTTAAAATGATTTCGTTTCGTCATTCCGAGGATAGGGCCTGCTCTCGTCTGTAAGGCCAAGAATGTAATCCGTGCTCGTTTCATAATAGCGTGCCAATGCTTTCAGCACATCCGTTGGAATGTCTCTTTTGCCCATCTCATAATTTGAGTAACATACTTGCGTACATTTCAGATACATCGCAATATCTTTTTGCAGCAGGTCTCGATCTTCTCTCAAATCACGGATACGCTGGTACATAGCAGATACCTCTATCTATACAACATGATAGATAAAAGTATATGTAAAACGTTTTGTTATATTGGCATACAAAACAAATTGTTATATTATTGTGGAAGATACTCCGTTCCTATTTCCTCAATCAAGAAATCAACTAGAAAGGAATCATCGAAATGAAACGACTTGGAATGATTATTTTAACTGCGGCTCTTGCAGTCACTTTGACTGCCTGCGGAGGGATTTCTAAAACCGTCGATTTGAAATATGGCGAAACCTACAAAATCGAGGATGACAAACTTGCCGGAAAAGAAAATTTAACCTGGGAAAGTGAAGACCGCAGTATTGTTACCGTTTCCGATGATGGCACTGTAACTGCAAATGCCCCTGGTAAGGCAAAAGTATCTATCAAAGATGGAGAAAGGTCTATTGGTACTTATACTTTTGACGTGACTACGGTTCCTATTGAGCAGATTATTTTTGCAGATAATAATGTTCAAATAACAGAAAAAACTGATAATAATAAATTAAAATATACTCTATTACCAGAAGACGCAAGCGATTATGGCATCAAGTGGACTTCCGCCGACAATTCTGTTGCCTCAATTGATGAAAATGGAAATATTGTTGCAAATGCCGTAGGTAAAACAACAATTATTGCAACAACCGACACTGGAATAACTGCTCAATGTTCACTAGAAGTAGTTGCAAGAAGTGCATACGATCAGCTTTCACGACATGAAAAAGCATTCGTCAATGCAATTTTGCCCGTAATGGTTAATTTCAAGAATCCTGCAACAGTTCGCTTCACTGCTATTCATGGGATTGGTGATTATTGGCAGTTTGAAGCTTCTGCCCAAAATGGTTTCGGTGGCAATACCGTATCTTCCTACACATATTATTCTTCTTCCGGTCTGCTTCTTGATACTTCAACTTCTTTTGTAAACGAAATGAATGTTGACTTAGTAACTCAGGCCGTCCATGAAAAGCTTGGATATTAACTTTACCCTCTCAGCACATCCCTAAAAAAGTAATACTCTTCCACAATTTTCGTTTTATTTTTCCAAAAAGTATTGACATGCCTGTTTTTGCATGATAAAATCACATTCGATTTTGAGAGACAAAGCGTGTCAGAGTCTTTTCAAAGCAAATTACCTGGGACCGCCCATCGGGGCTAAGGCCATACGGACAGCCGGGTCCACTGCCGACCGGCGGCATCGCCGCCATTATTGATTGAGTTGAAAGCTCAAATTTTATAAGTTGGTTCCTTTACAACCATGAAATTGCGCAGTGCGTGCGCAGACTTGTGAAACGGTCAATAAGAGTAGTAAAAGTGTAATTGCTATATAGACTCTCGTCACCCCGTCTTTTTGAATCATGCGAAGTGGGCTTCCTCGGTGGTACCGGGGGCTTTGTTTGCGTGTTCAAACAGCTTTTTTAAGCGCAGGTCTGCACTCTTGTGTGCATGGGCCTGCGCTTTTTTGTTTGCCTTGGAACCAGGGACGGAGGAAAAACATGAGTGAGAACCGTACACGGTTCCGGCTGGACCAGTGCCGTGCGCCCATTTATGAAGCGCTGGAGCAGTTCCGACAGATGCGGGTGGTACCCTTTGACGTGCCGGGCCACAAGCGCGGGCGCGGCAACCCGGAACTGACCGCCTTTTTGGGGCAGCAGTGCGTGGGCGTGGATGTAAACAGTATGAAGCCGCTGGACAATCTCTGCCACCCGGTATCGGTCATCCGGGAAGCCGAGGAACTGGCCGCTGATGCATTTGGCGCGGCCCACGCCTTTCTGATGGTGGGCGGCACCACCAGCAGTGTGCAGAGCATGGTGCTGACAGCCTGCAAGCGGGGCGATGAGATCATCCTGCCCCGCAACGTGCACCGCAGTGTGCTGAACGCGCTGGTGCTCTGCGGCGCGGTGCCCGTTTACGTCAACCCCGAGGTGGACAAGCGGCTGGGCATCTCGCTGGGCATGAAGCGGGAACAGGTGGAAAAGGCCATCAAGGAGCACCCCAACGCCGTGGCCGTGCTGGTGAACAACCCCACCTACTACGGCATCTGCTCCGACTTGCGCGCCATCGTGAAGATGGCCCATGATGCAGGCATGCTCTGCCTTGCGGATGAAGCCCACGGCACTCACTTCTATTTCGGCGGGGGTCTGCCGGTGTCCGCCATGGCGGCGGGGGCCGATATGGCATCCGTCTCCATGCACAAGAGCGGCGGCAGCCTGACCCAAAGCAGCCTGCTGCTCATCGGCCCCAATGTTCACCCGGGCTATGTACGGCAGATCATCAACCTGACCCAGACCACCTCGGGCAGCTACCTGCTCATGTCCAGCCTGGATATCAGCCGCCGCAACCTCGCCCAGCGGGGACGGCAGGTATTCCATCAGGTGGCGGACATGGCTGAGTACGCCCGGGAGGAGATCAACGCCGTGGGCGGCTACTACGCCTTTGGCAAGGAGCTGTGCAACGGCAACTCCGTCTTTGACTTTGACACCACCAAGCTCAGCGTCCACACTCTGGACATCGGTCTGGCCGGCATCGAGGTCTATGACATCCTGCGGGATGAGTACGACATCCAGATTGAGTTTGGCGACATCGGCAACATCCTGGCCTACCTCTCCATCGGCGACCGGCCCCAGGAGATCGAGCGGTTGGTCAGTGCCCTGGCCGAGATCAAGCGCCGCTACCACACCGACGGCACCGGCCTGCTGAGTCAGGAATACATCGACCCAGTGGTGGCCGCCAGCCCCCAGGAGGCCTTCTACGCCCCCAAAAAGAGCCTGCCCTTGCGGGAGACCGAGGGCATGGTCTGCAGCGAGTTCGTCATGTGCTACCCGCCGGGCATCCCCATCCTGGCCCCCGGCGAGCGCATCACCAAGGAGATCCTGAATTACATCGAGTACGCCAAGGCCAAGGGCTGCAGCATGACCGGCCCCGAGGACCCCGAGATCTTACACCTGAACGTGTTGGCATAAGGAGAAGAGCAGATGGAGTTTTGGTTTTCGGAATTTCACACCCCGGATGTGAAGCACAGCATCCGGGTGAACAAGCAGCTCTACTCCAAGCAGAGCGATTATCAGCGCATCGACATCTTTGAGACCCCCGAGTTTGGCCGGGTGCTCACGCTGGATGGCAACGTGATGCTGACCGAGCGGGACGAGTTCATCTACGATGAAATGATCGTCCATGTGCCCATGGCCGTGCACCGGCAGGCCAAAGATATTCTCGTCATTGGTGCGGGCGACGGCGGCGTGGTGCGGGAACTGACCCGCTACGACCGGGTGGAACGCATCGACTTGGTGGAGATGGATCCTCAGGTGGTGGAGGCCTGCCGCGCCTACCTGCCCGGCAACGCCTGCCGGATGGATGACCGCCGGGTGCACATCTACTTTGAGAACGCCCTCAAGTTCATCCGCCGGTGCGAGGAGGAATACGACCTCATCATCGTGGATTCCTCCGACCCCTTTGGCCCCAGCGAGGGCCTGTTTACCCGCGAGTTCTACGGCAGCTGCTTCAACGCCCTGAAAGAGGACGGCATCATGGTCAACCAGCAGGGCAGCCCCTTCTACGCCGAGGATGCCAGCGCCATGCAGCGCAGCCACAAGCGCATCGCTTCCACCTTCCCTATCAGCCGGGTGTATCAGGCCCACATTCCCACCTTTGCGGCGGGCTATTGGCTTTTCGGCTTTGCCAGCAAAAAGTACCACCCCATTGATGATCTGGATGCCGATGCCTGGAAGGCCCTGAACATGCGCACCCGCTACTACACCACCCGGCTCCATGTCGGAGCCTTTTACCTGCCCGCCTTCCTCGAGGAAATGCTGCGGGAAGTGGAGGAACACTGATGCTTTATCCCAATGTTGAGACCTTTATCGGCTGCGACAGCAGCTACCGCGCCGCCAGCATCGTGCTGTACGGTGCCCCCTACGATTCCACCACCAGCTACCGCCCGGGTGCCCGGTTCGGCCCGGCTGCCATCCGGCACGAGAGCTATGGCCTGGAGACCTGGAGTCCCTACCAGAACGCCGACCTGACCGACTTTGACGTGTTCGACAGCGGCGACCTGGAGCTCTGCTTCGGCTCCAGCGAGAGTGCGCTGGCCGATATCCAGAGCCGCGCGGCGGAAATTCTGCACGACGGCAAGTTCCCGCTGCTGCTGGGCGGCGAACATCTGGTCACGCTGGGTGCCGTGCGGGCCGCCGTGGAGAAGTACCCTGACCTCCACATCGTCCACTTTGATGCCCACGCTGACCTGCGGGACGATTATCTGGGGGCAAAGCTCAGCCATGCCTGCGTCCTGCGCCGCTGCCACGACCTTGTCGGCGACGGCCGCATCCACCAGTTCTGCATCCGCAGCGGCGACCGCACCGAGTTCGAGTTCGCAGCCCAGCACACTGAACTCCGTAAGTTCGATTTCACCGGTCTGGCCGAGCTCACCGCACAGCTCTGCGAGAGCAAGGTACCTGTCTACCTGACCATCGACCTGGACTGTCTCGACCCCTCCTGCTTCCCCGGTACCGGCACCCCCGAGGCGGGCGGCGTGAGTTTCTTGCAGCTGCTGGAGGCCATCCGCACCGTGACCAGAGCCAACATCATCGGTGCCGACCTCAACGAGCTGGCCCCCACGCTGGACACCACCGGCGTTTCCACGGCCACCGCCTGCAAGGTGCTGCGGGAACTGCTCATCGCACTGGACAAGGGCTGGCCCGGGTTCCAGGCATAACACTTTTCTGAAACACGATACATCCTGAAATATATTTGACAAAGGAGAATTTTCCCATGAGCAAAGTTCTGATCATTGGCTGCGGCGGCGTGGCCTCCGTTGCCATCCACAAGTGCTGCCAGGTGCCCGAGGTGTTCACCGAGATCTGCATTGCCAGCCGCACCAAATCCAAGTGCGACAAGCTGGCCGCCGAGCTGGCCCCCAAGACTACTACCAAGATCACCACCGCCCAGGTGGATGCCGACCATGTGGACGAGGTCATCGCCCTCATCCAGGCATACCAGCCCGACCTGGTGATGAACATTGCCCTGCCCTATCAGGATCTGACCATCATGGATGCCTGCCTGGCCTGCGGGGTGAATTACATGGATACCGCCAATTACGAGCCGGAGAACACCGACGACCCCGCATGGCGTGCCATCTACGAGAAGCGCTGCAAGGAAGCCGGTTTCTCCGCCTACTTTGATTACAGCTGGCAGTGGGCCTATGCCAAGAAATTTGAGGAAGCCGGCCTGACCGCCCTGCTGGGTAGCGGCTTTGACCCGGGCGTGACCCAGGCTTACTGTGCCTACGCCAAGAAGCACGAGTTCGACACCATCGATACCATTGATATTCTGGACTGCAACGGCGGCGACCACGGCTATGCCTTTGCCACCAACTTCAACCCCGAGATCAACCTGCGCGAGGTCTCCGCTCCCGGCAGCTATTGGGAGAACGGCCACTGGGTCGAGATCCCGGCCATGAGCGTCAAGCGGGAGTACAACTTCGATCAGGTGGGCGACAAGGATATGTACCTGCTCCACCACGAGGAGATCGAGTCTCTGGCCAAGAACATTCCCGAAGCAAAGCGCATCCGCTTCTTTATGACCTTCGGCCAGAGCTACCTCGACCACATGCGCTGTCTCGAGGATGTGGGCTCTCCACCACCCCCATCAACTTCAATGGTCAGGAGATCGTGCCCATCCAGTTCCTCAAGGCTCTGCTGCCCGACCCCGCCAGCCTGGGCCCCCGCACCAAGGGCAAGACTAATATCGGCTGCATCTTCACCGGCAAGAAGGACGGCAAGGAGAAAACCTACTACATCTACAACGTCTGCGACCATCAGGAGTGCTACAAGGAGGTGGGCTCTCAGGCCATCAGCTACACCACCGGCGTACCTGCCATGTGCGGTGCCCTGATGCTGCTGACCGGCAAGTGGACCACCAAGGGCGTGCACACCGTGGAGGAGTTTGATCCGGACCCGTATCTGGACGCTCTGGACAAGTACGGCCTGCCCCGTTCCGAGAGCCATGATCCGGCTCTGGTGGACTGATGCGGCTGGCCGACACCCGCCCGCCCTTTGCGGGCCTTGTGAACCTCTCGGAAGAGGCGCTGGCTTCCCTGCCCACCCCCTGCTACCTGCTGGACGAGGCCCAGCTGCGCCGCAACGGGGAAATTCTGCTTGGGGTACAGCAGCGGACGGGCTGCAAAATTCTGCTGGCCCAAAAAGCTTTTTCCAACTACGACCTCTACCCGGTGCTGGCACCTTATCTGGCGGGCACCGAGGCCAGCGGCCTGTATGAGAGCCGTCTGGGCAGGGAGGAGCTGCCGGAGAAGGAGAACCATGTGTTCTGCGCCGCCTACCGGGCTGACCAGTTTGAAGAGCTTCTGCAATACGCCGACCATATCGTGTTCAATTCGCCCAGCCAGCTGGCGAAGTTTGGCCCAGCCGCAAAGGCGGCGGGCAAAAGCATTGGCCTGCGGGTAAACCCGGAACTCTCCACCCAGGAGGGCCACGAAATTTATGACCCCTGCGCCCCGGGCAGCCGGTTAGGCACCACCCGGATCCAGTGGGATACCGCGGTACAGAAACATCCGGAACTGCCTATCCTGCTGGACGGTTTGCATTTTCACACCCTCTGCGAGCAGGATTCCGACGCGCTGGCGGCCACCCTGCCCGTGCTGGAAGAGAAGTTCGGCGACCTGCTGCCCCGGATGAAATGGCTCAACTTCGGCGGCGGGCACCACATCACCCGCCCCGGTTACGACCTCGCCACGCTGGAAAGCTGTATCACCCGCATGCAGAACAGGTACGGGGTACAGGTCTATCTGGAACCCGGCGAGGCATGGGCGCTGAACGCAGGCTATCTTGTCACCACTGTATTGGATACTTTGCGTAATAATGATGTCAGTCTTGCCGTTTTGGACATGTCCGCAGCCTGCCACACGCCGGATGTCATTGAGATGCCCTACCGCCCGCCCCTGCTGGACGCAAGCGATCCCGGCGAAAAGCCCTGTACCATCCGGCTGGGCGGCCCCACTTGCCTTGCCGGGGATGTGATCGGCGATTACAGCTTTGCCGCCCCCCTTGCCGAGGGTGACCGGCTCGTCTTTGGCGATATGGCCATCTACTCCACCTGCAAGAACAATACCTTCAACGGGATGCCCTTGCCGGACATCTGGGTGCTGTACGAAAACGGCATCACCCGGCCGCTGGCCCGCTTCGGCTACCGCGACTTCAAATACCGCCTGGGTTCTCCCCGGTAAACAGACAGCTCCCCTCTGCGTTCAGACCGCAAAGGGGAGCTGTTTTATCTATGAAAGAAAAAAAAAAGAAAAGCACCATGTTTCCAACGAAACATAGTGCCTTTTTGGTGGACTATCGAAGCCCAAAGACGAACAATTTTCTTCCGAAAAATCGGAGGATTCTTTCAATACGATTTCCACTTTTTCCGGGCTGATATCGGTAAAGCCAAACACGATTTTCAGGCGGTTATCATCGTAGAGATACACGGCCTTCAGGAACGTCCGGAACAGCTCCCGCTCAAAGTCCTTGTCGTAGATGTCACCCTCACGATAGAGCTCCAGCGTGGCGACCAGGTCTTCGCGGTCGATGTGGACGAGCTGGGCGCGGGCATCGCTGATCTGCATCTCAAGGCGGGCCTGCTGCTCTTCCAGTTCCATCAGCCGGGACTTTGTGGTCTCGGTGATGATACCCGCTTCGATGGCCTTCAGCAGGTTTGAGCCGGCCTTTTTAGCTTCGGCAAGCTCATCCTGAAGAGCATCCAGATGCAGGGCACGCTCTTCCGATTCCCAGTAGGCCATAGCATGATCGGTGATCCAGGCAATGGCATCGTCGGTCAGACAGTACATTCGGATAGCCTGGGCTACTGCAGGTTCAATCACATCCCGGCGGACGGGCTTCTTGTCGCAGGTGGAGGCGTAGCGGTGGTTCTTGCAGGTGTAATAGTGGTGCAGGTCCCCGCCCCGGCTGGTGCCGGATACGCCGGTCATCAGGGCCCCGCACTTGCCGCAGTACAGTTTTCCGGTCAGCAGATAATCTTCTGCACCGGTGCGGTGGACGCCGTTCTGAGGGTTCTTCTTCATCTTGCATACCTCCTGCACTCTGTACCAAAGCTCGTCGCTGACAATGCGCGGGGCCCCGCCGGGGATGCGGACGCCACCGTAAATGTAGATTCCTTTGTACCGTTCGTTGTGGCAGAGCTTGCAGAAGCTCCCTTTGTTCCAGGCGCTGCCGGAGCTGGTCTTGATGCCTCGGGCATTGAGGTCCCGGGCGATGTCCATGAACGGCTCATGTGCAGCCACACGGGTGTAGACCTCCCGGACAACAGCAGCGGCGGGCTCATCCAGAGCCACCTTGCCGTCCTCTCCCCGTTTGTAGCCCAGCGGCAGCCGTCCATTCGCCATGCACTTCTGGGCGTTGTCATACAGGCCCTGGGTGATGTCCTCCGCCATGTTCTCGCTGTAGAACTGGTTGACGTTCATCATGCTGCGCAGGGCAAACCGCCCGGCGGCGCTGTCATCGAAGTCCTCCTCGGCATACAGCACCTTGACACCGCAGTCCTTCAGGCGGCTTTCGTTCACCAGTGCCTGCATCATGTTGCGCCCGATCCGGTTGCTTTTCCAGGCCAGCACGCAGTCGAAGCCGCCCTTCTCGGCATCCTTCAGCAATCGCTGGAAGGCCGGGCGGCGGTCAGTCTTGCCGGTCACGGCCTTATCTTCGTAGGTGCTAACCACCTGGACACCCAGGGTGCGGGCGTAGGTGCGGCAGGCCTCCACCTGCTGCTCAATGGACACTTCCCGCTGTGCGTGGGATGAATAGCGGGCATAGATCACAGCCCGGCTGCCAGTGAGTTTCTTTTTCGGCATATAGATTCTCCTTTGAGTACACTTTGACAAGCCCGCCCAAAAGAGGTATAATCGCATTGTTTGAGTGTGCGATGACCCCGTAAGGGTGAGCCGCTTATGAAACGCTTCGGTGCGCCAACACCGGGGCGTTTTTTGTTTTGTTCATCTACCGAGGATTCCTCGACAGTTGGAATAACACGCAAAAAATGCACGTTGTTCTTTTCAAGCTCGAACTATTTCCAAAATGGAAACAGTTCATCAGAACAAATCGCTATGCGTCCCGGTGCGGGTCAAATACAGAATCAACTCTGCGCCGTCGATCTCATATATCAGCAGCCAGTCTGGCGCGATGTGGCACTCCCGGCATCCACTGTAATCCCCCACGAGCTGGTGGTCGCGGTTCTTGGGCGGCAATTCTTCACCGGCAGCTAGCTTTTTGATAACATCGGTCAGAAGCGCCAAGTCATAGCCACGCTTCTGGATGCGTTTGAGGTCTTTCTGGAACCTCGATGAAGGACGAACAGCGTACATCATGCCAGCAGCTCCTTCATCATCTCATCCACATCCGTGTAGGTTTTGCCCATAGTCGGGTTGGCTTTCATCTGCTTAACTTCACGGATAGCTTCCTGCGTTTCAGCATTGGGGGTATCGCCACTAATCTCAAATGGGATGCGGTTTTCCCGCACGGCCTTTTTAGCAAAAATATTGACCGCAGTGGTCATGGTCATGCCCATATCAGAGCAGAATGCTTCAAACTGTTTTTTGAGGTTTGCATCCATGCGGATATTGATGTTTGCGGTATTTGCCATAAATATCACCTTCCTTGATTCTATTGTATGCTGTTTTACGCACAATGTCAACACGTTGAAAAAGGTTATTTACGAATTATCGTTACCCCACCCAATGCGTCCAGCCCACGGCCTTACCCTCGATATGGACATCATTCAGGGCTGGGCCGGAGTCGTAGTATACCCGCTTCTTTTAGCTTCCTCGGTGTTTCAGCACCGGGGGGATTTTTCTTATTTAGACAACTTTCTCAAAAACCATTGTGGCCTGAATCCGGTCACCGCCCATCAGACCCTTGCTGCCACCATTGGCTGTTGTGATGGTATGGAGCCGGTAGCCTTTAGCGGCCTGCTGGTTGATGACATTCTCCAACTCTGTCAGGTTGCCAGAACCGGTACCGATGAATTTTTCTTTCAGCGTGACCTGCAGCACCACATACTGATACGAATTACCAGATGCAGTAGAGTAAGTGGATTCCTTCTGCAACGTGTCCATGAAGCCCATAGTAACATCCTCCTATATTTTACTTTCTATTAAAACCAGTGGGTATATCCCACGGCTTTTCCTTCAATATGAACATCATTCATTTCATTGCGACGGCGAATAATGCTCTCATAAGCAGGGTTTTCAGGACGAAGCTCAATATAATCTGCGTGAAGATAGACACGTTTCAAAGTTGCTTCATCTCCGATACGAACGGCCGCAATCTCACCATTTTCTACTTCTGGCTGAATATTGATATAAACTGCATCCCCGTCATGGATTCCCGCTCCAATCATGCTATCACCCTTGCATCGTAGTGCAAAGTCACAGCGCATATCTTCCGGAACATCGATTTCGCCTTCGCGGTTCTGAATGGCAGTAATGGGTTCACCGCAGGCAATAGCTCCAATCAAGGGCACTTTGCGCATCTTCGGCATGGGCTCAAAGCCTGGCGGGATGATGGACTTTTGGGTGAGTGTGTCAGGAGCATCGTCCACAATGGCACTTTTGGTTATACCGAAGTAGTTTGCCATCTTTTCGACTGCACCCATGCGGGGAGTCTTTAGCCCAAGCTCCCAAGTGGACACTGCCTTATCACTGACCCCGGCAATTTTGCCCAGCTCAGACTGAGAAAGACCGTGCTCCAGGCGGATTCTCTTTATATTTTCAGCGATGCTCAATTGAATCACTCCTTATATGTAGAGATTACACCAAAAGTAGAGCGTTGTCAACATTCTTTTGAAATTTTTCTACTTTAAGTTCTTGACATTCTACCAAAAGTGGAGTATAGTATTCTCGAACCCAGACGAAAGGAGGCTAATGAAGTTGGGATTCACTGTAAAACAGGCCCGTCAATACGCTGGCTTTACTCAGCGTGAAATGGCGGAAAAGCTCGGCATTTCGCGTGATACATATCGAAAAATCGAATTATCGCCCGAAGATGCCACTATCGCTACGGCGAAACGAATCAGTGAGGTCGTTGGTATTCCTATCGACCAAATTTTTTTCGCCAGTTGTTCTACTTAAAGTAGAAAGCATCGAAGGAGGCACACATTACATGAACGACTTACAAATCTTTTCCAACCCGGAGTTCGGGCAGGTGCGCACCGTCGAGATCGACGGCCAGCCGTGGCTCGTCGGCACCGATGTGGCAAACGCACTCGGATACAAAAATCCCCGCAAAGCACTGGCTGACCACATTGACCCCGAGGATAAGGGCGTAACGAAATGTGACACCCCCTCTGGCGAGCAGGACATGACGGTCATCAACGAGTCCGGCCTGTACAGCCTGATCCTGAGCAGCAAGATGCCCAAGGCAAAGGCTTTCAAGCGCTGGGTGACAGGCGAAGTGCTCCCAGCCCTGCGCAGGGACGGCGTGTACGAGACCGTGAAGGCCCAACAGCACATTGAGCAGTAGGAATCCACCAACACCCGGCTGAACACCGCCATCCAGAACGTGAGCAGCGCCAAGGCAGAGTTGGCCGATATCATCAATCTGCGCAACGACTTTATCAAGCACCGGGACAACTACAAGGCCCGGTTTCTTCAGGCCAAGGCCGATTACGGCAAGATGTGTGACAACCTGCGCCAGGCAGAGAACTTGGTTGCACGGGCACAGGCTCATCTGGACAGCCGTATCGACCAGCTTCAGATCATCGCCTTCGGACTGCCGGGCTTCGATGAGATTATGACCGACGCGCTGGCCGGTGTCTTTGCCGGAGACAAAGCCGCCGATGACGGCAGCACTGCCCCGGCGGCGCAGAGCGATGGGAGGTGAACAAGGTGAACGATAATAAAAAGCCCAGCGAACTGCTGGAAATCAAAGAACTCCTCACCCGCCAGCTGCAACTGGTGAGCAAGGAGTCCGAGAACGCCCATGGGGATACGCTGGCCGCACTGGGTTCTGCGGCTGCAGATCTGGCTCAGGCATTGGCAACGTGTAGCAGGATATTGGCATGTGTGTTTCCGTACGGCTCAGAATCAGCACCGAAAACGCATACGCTGACTATCGATGAAATACCACATCACACGTTCGGGTGTTCTGAGTTCGGAACATCTGGAGCACATACGAACAGCATTGGTATCAGCATTCCAAATTCTGGAGCCAAGTGGGTGGTACCACCAGAGCAAAAAGAAACTCCCCATTATCACGCAATGGATGAGAGCGGTTATACATCGGTTCTCGAAGCTGAAGCTAAATTCGCTTATGACCATGCAGTCAAGATGCGTGAACAAGGTGAATTTGAGCAATTGGCAGCTGAACAAGATATTCGCACTGAGGAGAATCTGTAGATTCCCCAGACCAATAAGCATAGGCCAAATCAAAAAGTTCTGAAATTGAAAAGTCAATTTTCCAATTTTCAAATGAGTCTCGATTTAGTGCAAGTCCTCCGCGCAAAAAAGCCCCATCAAATGATGGAGTATTATCCGGAGCGATTATTTCAAATAATTGCTTTTCATCTGCTTTTAAAGATCTCCACCCACGAGCTTCTGGATTGTCCACAGCGCACAGTGATGTCATTCTTGAAGGTTTCTCTGGAAAGTACCTTTGTCTAACCAGTTCAAACACTAATTCGATTGATTTACTGCAGGATAGTTCCACATCATCAACTAGCGCTTTGATATTAAATAATTCAAGATTGTTGTTTGTTCTTCCGAAAAATTGCTTATATACACTTTCTGTGTCCAAATATTGAGCACCATGATGCGAAACACCTTCAGGAAACAACTGCCGTGCAAACCTCGACTTTCCAACTGGCCCACTGAGTTCAGACAGCGGTATAAGCTCAATCCGTTGCCCATCCTTAAGCGTTCCTAATCGGTCAATATGATACAGTTTCATAATTTCACCTTCCTTCTGCCCAGTATACCGCAGAAGGGAGCCATCCACAAGGAGATAACCCCATGGAAAACACCTTATTAAACAAGCCGCCCACCCCGGAGGACATCCCGCCGGAATACGGCTACAACCTCGGGCGGGGGCTGTGCGCCATGTACCAGCACCTGATTTCTACCCCCGAAGGCCGTGCCAAGCTGGAAGCGCGGAAGGCTGCGCACCAGAGAAAGGAGAAAATCGCATGAAACCTTACACCCTTGCATCCGAGCGGGCCGCAGCGCCCACTGGATGCGCGTACATTGCACCGCTGTTCTGGAACCGTTGGTTCCGTTGGGACGGGAGCCGGGTGTCCGGCAGCTACCAGCTGGGTGGATACACTCGAGACGAGAAGCACACTGGTCTGCAGGTGTTTTCAGATGGCGAATGGCATCCGGTTGTGGGATGGTCGCTTGATGACTGCGCAATCGCACGAGATTATTTTCGGGAGGTAGAACCTGCATGAGAATCAAATCCAGCGTCTGGTACTGGCTGGCCGCGGCCAGCGGAGCTGTTGCTTTGCTGTATGGCATGGGCATCGAAGGCAGCGCTCAGCTGGGAGCCCCCATCTCTGACGGCCAGTTCGTTACGGCCCTATGCCTGGTGCTGGCGGCGGTACTGTTCCTGCGGATGGGACTTGCTGCCCAGGAACGGGAGCAGCGCACCCGCCGCCGCAAGATCGACCGCACCCACGCCCGCACGGAAGAGCCGGACTACCGGCAGAACCGGAGGGACGCATGAAGAAAAAGAGCCCGCCCGTGCTACCAACACGGACGAGCCCAAAGGGTGATGGATTACAAGCTCCCATCCCCTTGATGATATCACATCAGAAAGGATTTTACAAATGAAAGGTATTTTAGCTGAACCGGGCAAGGCTCCGGTGATCGCCAGCCTACCGG
This sequence comes from uncultured Faecalibacterium sp., assembly GCA_937915335.1. Classification (GTDB taxonomy): domain Bacteria; phylum Bacillota; class Clostridia; order Oscillospirales; family Ruminococcaceae; genus Faecalibacterium. The sequence continues at coordinate 3,736 of CALDLZ010000462.1, read as the reverse complement.
ATTCCCTGTGGGCCATCGAGAACCGACTAGGCTGCCCCTGCGAGATGATCGTGATGCCCCGCACCCCGGCGGTGCTGTTCGTGGGCCGGTATGATGGCCCCATCCAGCCCTCCAGCCTGCTCAACCGCACCTACCGCGGTCGACAGCTTTACGGCCCTATCCTCTGCTACGGTTGGAAGGGTAATAATATCCAACCTATGGGTAAGATGGTGCTGACCGAGATGCTGGACCGCCTGAAGGTCACGGAGGTGCGGGTGTGAGTGATTATATCATTGCAAATAATGATGCAGGTGATTTCTACGCTTATTATAAACAACGTTTCTGGTGGTGCATGTCTTGGCAGCACTTCTGGAAAGAGAACCCATTAACTTCCCAGGCGTACACCAAAGCCCATACCGAGAATCCTGAGCTCACCCCAAAGCAGTTTTTTGAGGATATCGAGCATTACACTATCTTGAAGGATGGTGACATTGGCAATGAATATCTCCAAGCATTGCTAATGGTTGCCTCGAATGAGCGAAAGAAGGAATCTGAATGTGTAACTGCCCAGAATGTGGATGCTGCTGCGACTACGGCAGAGAGTGCTGCCCAGAGTGCCGCAGTGGCAACGCCGATCACATCGGAGAGCGGGGTGAATGCAAGCGCATTGACCCCAGAAGCATCCCTTCAGAACTGCGAATCGGGCCCTGCCGCATCGGTGAAAGATTCTTCTGTATCGACAACTGGAAGTGCTATACAGGACAAACCCCTGACCTTTATTCAGAAGGACAAGTGCCCGGAATTTGATTATTCCGGCCTGACTGACCAGACCGTGGAAAACCTGCATTTTGCCGAGAGCGAGTACCGGCACGGCAAGCAGATGGCCGAGCGGGGCCTTGTCCACATGGGCAATGCCATTGCCGCCGCCCACGATGCGCTGTGTGGAGTCGTCCAACAATTGGACAACTCGAAGCACGGCAACCGCGGAGATGATTCTTTCCGGGCATGGTGCTGCTCCATCGGTATCACCAAATCTACAGCCTACAACCTGTTGCAGGTTTCTGCCCTGATGGATGGCAGTAGCCCCCGCCAGCGGGCCATTTTGGAAGCCCTGCCGCCCACCCTGCTGTATGCCGTGGCAAAGCCCAGTGCACCGCCGGAGTTGGTGGAGCAGGTCAAAAACGGTGAGATTTCCAGCAACAAAGAGTACCAGGCCCTGCTCAAAGAAAATCAGCAGCTGCGCACAGACCGGGTGAACGCCATGAATCAGGCCGACCGGGAACGCAATCGGGCTGACCGGGCCGAGCACCAGCTGGAAGCCGCCCAGGCTGACGTGGCAGGGCTGAAAGAGCGGGTGGACTCCGCCGAAGCCCGGGAGGAAGAGGCCTGGAAGATGCAGAGCAAGGCGGAGGCCCGCACCAAAGAAGCCGAGAATCAGCTTGCAGGTTCCCGGCAGGTGGCCGAAGCGGCCAAGCTCCGGGGCGACAAGCTCAAGGCTGAAAACGATGCCCTGAAAAAGCAACCCATCACCGCCGTGGTGGACAAGGAAGAAGTGGAACGGCAGGCCAAGGAACTGGCCGAGGATATGGCGCAGGAGATGACCGCCGACCTGCGCCAGCAGCTGGCGGCGCTGCGCTCCCGCATCAACGACGATGCCCAGGCCGATTTTGAGCAGGCCAACTACTGCGCCAGCCTGATGCAGGCGGCGTGGGACAACAGCAAGGCCAGCTATTCCCGGCTGGTGGGCGAGGATCTGGAAAGCACATTCCAGACCATCTGCGCCACCCTGAACGCTATCCGCGAGGAAGCGTCGCTGCTCTGCCGCCAGCCGCCGGATTATGACGGAGGTGACGGGGATGAATGAGATGTACAGCGTAGACCTTGACCGTTACGGCCCGCCCATGGAGCCACCTGAGGACTATTATTTTGCTCCCGATCGGGAGCCGGAAGAGGAGGATTTGACCGATGACGAATGAACTGACTGTCCGGGTGGAACGCCCGGTGATCCCAGCCATGAGCTGGAACAAAGATGAGGTGCAGAAGAATCTCGACGAACTTCTGGCCGCCTACACGGGCCGGGTGTACACGCCCGAGAGCATCAAGGACGCCAAGGCAGACCGTGCCGCCGTCAACAAGTGGGACCGTCAGCTGGGTGCGGCCCTGACCGCCGCCAAACGGCTTTACACCGACCCGCTGGAGGAATTTCAGAAAAGCATCCGGGAGATGCAGGCCCAGTGCAAGAAAATCTCCGGTGCCATCGATCAGCAGGTCAAGGCCGTGGAACAGGCCCAGCGGGAGGAAAAGGCTTCCACCCTGCGGCTGGTATACCGGGATTGTATCGGGGAACTGGAACCGCTGATCTCCTTTGACCGGCTGCTGGTGCCCCAATGGCTTAATAAGACCTTTGACCTTGCTCAGGCCGAGAAAGAACTGCGCAAGGCCGTGGAGACCCGGCGGGAGGAACTGAAGCTCATCCGGGAAACCTGCGGCGAGGATACCGAGCCCTGCATCACCGAATACCTGCGGGCCCTCAGCGTCAACGACGCTCTGCACGAGCACAGCCGCCGGGAACACGCCCGGGCAGCCCAGGCCGAAGCAGAAGCGGCCCGCATCGCCGCAGAGCGGGCCAGAGCCGCCGCACCGGTCATTGTCCCGCCCACTGAGGAAGAGCGTCAGCTCAAGGCCGAAGCCGCTCAGGCGGCCCAGAGCAACGCCTTCGTGACCGCATCCGGGCGGCTGGACTGCGAGGTTCTGCAGCAGTTCGCCATGCCCGGAGTGATTTCCCAGCCTGCCCGCAAGCGCTTCCGGTTCTGGGTGGACTTTACCCCGGAAGACATCGAATGGTTTAAGGCTGAAGCCAAGAAACGCGGCTTCGCCTATGGTTCTGTGAAATAATTGGAGGTAACTACTTATGGCTTTTTCTCGTCCCGGCGCACCTGCGCCCACCATGTCCGCAAACACCACCGGTACTACTGCTGCCCGGATGACCGCAATGCAGCAGCGTGCGGCCCAGAGCAACGCCCTTCAGGCGGCCAGCCCGGCCAAGCCTGTGGAGATCACCTCTGCCGACGGCCAGCACATGACCGTCAGCTTCTCGGATGTCCGCAACTTTATCTGCCAGAAAGCCACGGATGCCGAGTGCAAGATTTTCCTCGAGACCTGCAAGCAGTACCGGCTGAACCCTTTCACCAAGGAAGCCTACCTCATCCACTACGACAACAACAGCGAGGACACCCCCAGCACCATTGTCCTGGGCAAGAACTGCTACCTGCAGATGGCCGAACGCCACCCCAGCTATGACGGCTTCGAGGCTGGTATCATCGTTTTTGACAAGGATGCCGGTGTGATGGACAAGCGGGAAGGCTCCATCGTCTACGAGGGCGAGGAGCTGCTGGGCGGCTGGGCCAAGGTCTACCGCAAGGACCGCACCCGCCCCAGCTATGAAGAGGTCAAGCTGTCCGAATACGACACCGGCAAGTCCCTTTGGAAGGGCAAAAAGGCCACCATGATCCGCAAAGTGGCCCTTGTTCACGCCCTGCGTGAAGCGTTCCCGTCCACCTTCGGCTCCCTCTACGATGAAAGCGAAGTCCATGTGGATGCAGAGTCCACCGCCGTGGAGCTGGACGATGCAGGACGGGCCCCGGCTCCCCGCTGGACCCGCATCAAGGAAGCCACCGAACAGGCTGACGCCCTGACCGTGGAGGACTCCGACGACACGGCAGACGACCCCTTTGCCGGGGGTGATGAATCGTGATCG
>CALDLZ010000461.1 GCA_937915335.1 uncultured Faecalibacterium sp. | reverse complement strand
CACGCTTGCCGCCCAGCGGGAAGTCCTTCTTTGCGCCGTAGCTTTCCAGATGATCCTCACCATGGAACAGGCGGGCCACGATGGTATCAATGGCCTTGTTGGAAGCACAGCCCACCACAGCGTCCACCTCAGGGATCTCCTCCTCGATCTGGCTGCGATAGCGCTCAGCCAGGCAGCCGGTGACGATGACCTTCAGGTTGGGGTTCTGCTGCTTGTAGGAGCAGGCTTCCAGAATATTCTCAATGGCCTCGGTTTTGGCGCTCTCGATAAAGCCGCAGGTGTTGACCAGGATCACGTCGGCTTCGCCCAAATCGGCCACCGTTTCGTGGCCAGCCGACAGCAGGATGTGCACCATCACGTCCAGATCGACCTGATTCTTGGGGCAGCCAAGGGAAATACATGCAATTTTCATAGGGGACTAATACTCTCTTTCTTCACTCTCTACTCGTTGGATCGCTTCTTTGATGGTCGCATAGCCAAATCCCCGCCGCTGCAAGGCCGCAACGACCAGATCCCTGCGGCCCATCTCCAGCTTTTTGCGGTAATGCCCTTCCACAAGGGCGGCGGCGGCTTCCAGCTCAGGATCTTCGCCGGATGCGTCCGGGGTATAAACGGCATCCAGCGCCTGCTGGATCTCGTTTGCGGCCAGGCCCTTCTGCCGCAAATTCTGGGCGGCGGCACGGCGGCTCTTTTTCGCCGCCAGCAGGCCGTGGGCCCGGGTCTCGGCATAGCGGGCATCATTGATATATTCCCGCTCCACCATCTCGGCCACGACGGCGGCGCTGGTCTGCTCGTTATAGCGGCGGTTCAGCCGCTCGTACAGCTGACCGGAGGAAAGCTCCTGCCCGGCCAGCAGCTCCATGGCCCGGCTGCGGGCTTTGGCGGCATTGGTGGATTTTTCCTCTTCGGCCAGCAGGCGGTGGTTACGGCTTGAAAACGACATTTACTCTTCCACCATGATGTCCAGCTCACTCTCGCTGCTGCGGGTGGGAGCCTTGACCACGGGCTCCTTGGCAGCAGCAGGAGCAGACTTATCCTCTGCCGGGGCGGCAGCCACCGCGGCCTTGCCGGCGGGACGGCGGGTGGCATAGAGCTTATCAGCGTTGGCGCGGATCTGACCCTCGATATCGTCAGCGATCTCGGGGTTATCGCGCAGGAACTGCTTTGCGTTATCACGGCCCTGTCCCAGACGGATATCCCCATAGTTGAACCATGCGCCGCTCTTCTGGACGATGCCCAACTTGACGCCCAGATCAACGAGCTCGCTCATCTTGGAAATGCCCTCGCCGAACATGATGTCAAACTCTGCCTCACGGAACGGAGGAGCCACCTTGTTCTTAACGATCTTGGCGCGGGTGTGGTTGCCGATGAACTGGCCGGAGGAATCCTTCAGGCCCTCCACGCGGCGGATATCGATACGGACAGAGGAATAATACTTCAGAGCACGGCCGCCGGTGGTGACCTCGGGGTTGCCGTAGACAACACCCACCTTTTCACGCAGCTGGTTGATGAAAATACAGACAGTGTTGGTCTTGCCGATGACGCTGGTCAGCTTGCGCATGGCCTGGCTCATCAGACGGGCCTGCAGGCCCACATGGCTGTCGCCCATCTCGCCCTCGATCTCGGCACGGGGCACCATGGCGGCAACAGAGTCCACAACAATGGCGTCAATGGCACCCGAGCGCACCAGTGCCTCGCAGATCTCCATAGCCTGCTCACCGGTGTCGGGCTGGCTGACCAGCAGGTTGTTGATGTCCACACCCAGAGCCTCGGCATACACGGGGTCCAGCGCGTGCTCAACGTCGATGAAGGCGACCTCGCCGCCCTTCTTCTGGGCTTCGGCCAGAACATGCAGGGCCAGGGTAGTCTTACCACTGGATTCGGGGCCGTACACCTCGATGATACGGCCGCGGGGCACGCCCCCCACACCCAGGGCCAGGTCCAGGCCGATGCTGCCGGTCGAGATGGCATCCACCTGCATGGCGGCATTGTCGCCCAGCTTCATCACAGCGCCCTTGCCGAACTGTTTTTCGATCTGGGCCAGCGCGGTTGCCAGCGCGTCCTTCTTGGCGTTGGGCTCAGTCTTCTGGGTCGCCGGGGCAACGTTGTTGTTCTGATTTTTTGCCATAGTGTCATGCTCCTTTGTCATCCATTCCCGGCGCGGTGCGGCCAAACGCAGGCGCGGGCATTCCATTTCTTTCCCTAATAGTATAACACATTTTGCGGGCATTACAACAGGAAGTTGTAGATAATTTAGAGTTATTTTTGTGGCATAGGCTTTACGCATTTGCCAAGGGCCCCACTATTCGGGGGACTGGCGAGCGTCAGCGAGACTGAGGGGTTTAACATCTCCTTGCCATCACACAGCGGTCATTGCCGCCATAGTCTTTGCGGCACTCGATCTCCGTCCAGCCGTTTTGGGTCAGCAATGCCGTCACGGCTTCCCGCTGCTGCCAGCCGATCTCAAGGGCAAGGGCACCGCCGGGGCGGAGAGCCTTCTGGTAGTGTTCCGCAATCGCACGGTAAAATACCAGCCCGTCCTCCCCTGCTTCCAGCGCCATGGCAGGCTCCCGCGCCACCTCGGGCTGTAATTCGCCCATCTCGGCGGCGGTCAGGTAGGGCGGGTTGGACACAATGAGGTCAAGCTGGCCCTCCGGCAGGGTCTGCCAGTAGGTGAACAGGTCCCCCTGCACAGGGGTGATGTTCAGCGCCGGGGAAAGGCTGGCGTTCCGCTCCAGGTATCGGTAAGCCTCAGGGCTTTTCTCCAGACTTATGACTCGCGCCGCCGGGCAAAAGCGCTTCACGCCCAATCCCAGACAGCCCGTTCCTGCGCAAAGGTCGAGCACCCTGGGTGCGTCCACCCCGGCCAGCATTCCGGCGGCGGCTTCGGCCACCACCTCGGTATCGGCCCGGGGGCAAAGCACGCCGGGGCCCACAGCCAGCTCAAAATCCAAGAAGGGCCAGCTGCCGCAGAGGTACTGCAAAGGTTCCCGGGCCGCACGGCGGGCGGTCAGGGCTTCCAGTTTCTCTGCCTGCCCCGCATGCAAAGGTGCATCCGTCAGCCGGGCATCACAGCCCGCCACCAGCCGGAACAATTCCGCCGCATCGAAATCTGCATCGGGGCAGCCAGCGGCGGTTAGGCGGTCCTCCACCTCCCGGACCGCTTCCCGGGGCAGCATCCCTGCCCTTACCATCTGCCGTCCTCCGGTTTTTCGGGCAGGACGGGGGTCACGGCGGCAATGGCCACCTCGATCATGCTGTCATTGGGCTCGAACACGGTCAGGTGCTGCACCCAGATGCCGGGCTGACGGATAATGCGGGTTGCGATATTATCCGACCGGCCGCACCACTTGAGCAGCTCGTAGCTGATGCCCATGACCAGCGGCAGGAGCAGCAGCTTGAACAGCACCCGCAGGCTGGTGCTGGACCAGGGCAGCACGCTGTACAGGAACACGCTGACGATGACCACCAAAATCAGAAAGCTGGTGCCGCACCGGGGGTGGAAGCGGGTGTATTTGCGCACATTCTCCACGGTGAGCGCGTCTCCTGCCTCGTAGCAGGCAATGGTCTTATGCTCGGCACCATGGTACTCAAAGACACGGTGGATCTCCTTCATCTTGGAGATCGCGACCATGTAGGTCAGGAAGATTCCCACCTTGAGCACGGCCTCCAGCACCACCTTGCCCCAGCGGCCCAGCGGCACCAGATGGTTCAGCCCGCCCACCAGCACCGTGGGCAGGACGGTAAAGAGCAGGATGGCAAACAGCCCGCCGATGACGGCAGCCGCCGCCAGCAGAACATCCTCGGCCTTTTTGCCCAGGTGGTCGCCCACCCACTTTTCAAAGGCGGATTCCTCCTCGGCAGGGTCGTAATCGTCCCCCATGCTTACCTGAGCCGAGTACATCATGTACTTGTAGCCCATGATCAGGCTCTCGATCATCGAGATGGCCCCCCGCACCAGCGGGATCTTCGTCCACACGCCATGGGTGGGGGTGGGCTCAATTTTGGTCTCGATGGTACCATCAGGCTTGCGGACGGCACAGCAGATATTCTTGGGCCCCCGTATCATAATGCCTTCCATCAGGGCCTGACCGCCCACACTGGTCTTGAAGCGTTCCTTGTTCGGTTGATTCATTGGTTCTCCTATGGGCATTGCGGCCCCTCTCTATCGTAAAAATCGCCCTTTTATCTTACCAGATAAATATGGACAATCTCTTATCGTTTGTAAATGGGCAGGCCCAGCGTGACCACCGTGCCCCGGCCCAAGGTGCTCTTGATGTCCATGGTGCCGTCCAGCGCGGTCATAATGGAATCCACCAGCGCCAGACCGATGCCGCTGCCCCGCACCGAATTGCTGCCCTTGTAGAACTTGGTCTTGACGTTTTCCAGATCCTCCGGCGGGATGCCCCGGCCCTGATCGATGATCTCGATAAAGGCCTTGTACTCACCCTGCCAGATTTTGACCGTGATGCGCCCGCCGGGGGCCGAATACTTGATGGCGTTATCCAGAATGTTGATGAACACCTGCCGCAGACGGTCAGGGTCCGCATAGACCGGGATCATCTCCTCCGGCTCGGAGTAGGCCAGCAACAGACCCTCCCGCTGGATGCGGGCCTCGCAGAAGAGCACCGCGTCTGTCAGCTCGGCCACGAGGTCGAGGGGGCGGCACTCCATCTTCAGGCGGCCATTCTGTAAGCGGCTGAAATCCAGCAGCTCTTCCACCATGTTGTACAGGCGGGCCGTCTCGTTGTTGATGATCTCCAGGCCCTTACGGTAGTTCTCGTCGGTGGGGTCATCCAGAGTGCGCAGGGTCTCCACCCAGCCCCGGATCGAGGTCAACGGCGTGCGCAGCTCGTGGGAGACAGAGCTAATGAATTCATTCTTCATCCTCTCGGTCTCTTCCAGCCCCTCGGCCATTTGGTTGATGGTACCACGCAGACGGTCCACCTCGTCCCGCTCGTCCCCGGTGACGGGCAGGCGCACGTCCAGCTCCCCCCGGGCAATGCTGGCGGCGGTGCGCTCCACCTGACCCAGCGGCACCACGATGCCCCGCACGAAGTACAGGCCCGAGGTCACCGTAAAGCCAAGAATGGCCGCAACCACGATAATGCTGATGATAAAGGCGCTTTTCAGCTGCTCCTGCACCAGCGTCAGGCTGGTGACAAGGCGCATGGCGGCCACATCCTCGGCCGCGTAGGGCACCAGACTGCACACAGCCATGACCATTTCCCCGCTGGTGGTGCGGTAGATGGCCACACCCACACCATCGGGTGCATCCTGTGCCTTTTCAAAGTCATCCTGCACCACGATGCCGTCAGCACCCGTGCCGCTGGACGACGCGATCACGCCGCCGTAGCCATCCAGCAGCATGAACTCGTACTTGTCCTTATCGGCAAACTGTTCCACCATCCGGCGCAGGGCCACACTGCGGTTGGCGGCAGTCTTTTGGGCCGTATCGCCGGTATACATTTTCAGCTGACCGTTGATGGAGGAAAAGCGCCGCACCATGGTCTGCTGAACGCTGTTGTAGTAACTGCGGCTAAAGCTGTACACGAACATGCCTTCCACCAGCAGCACCAGAAGCACGGTCAGGAGCAGGCTTCCCCGCAGCCAGCGACGGGTAATACCACTTCTCATTCTTCCCACCGGTAGCCGTAGCCCCACACCGTCATAATGTGGGTGGGATGGCTGGGCTCATCCTCCACCTTCATGCGCAGGCGGCGGATGTTCACATCCACGATCTTCACATCACCGAAGTAGTTCTCGCCCCAGACACCCTTCAAAATCTTCTCACGCACCAGCGCAATGCCGGGATTGTGGAAGAAGAGCTCCATGATCTGAAACTCTACCTGGGTCAGCTCGATCTGCCGCCCGGCCTTGAGGAGCACGCGGCGGTTCTCGTCCAGCACAAATTCACCGCTGACCAGCGTGGTGGGGGCGTTTTCCTCGGTCGGGGAGCCGCCGCCCGAACGGCTCACGCGGCGGCAGAGAGCCTCCACACGGGCCAGCAGCTCGCTGACGCTGAACGGCTTTGTCATGTAATCATCCGCGCCGATGGACAGGCCGCGGATCTTGTCCTGTTCCTGCCCCTTGGCGCTCAGGATGATGATACCGATCTTCTGGTCGGTGCGCCGGATGGTCTCGCAGAGCGAGAAGCCGTTCATACCGGGCAGCATCACATCCAGGATGGCCGCATCACATCCAGGCTTCTGCTCCAGTAGGGGCAGAGCTGCCTCGGCACTGTCGGCCTCCACGGCTTCCATCCCCGCCAGCCGCAGGTTCAGCGCGATCATCTCACGGATGCTGGCTTCATCCTCTACCACAAGTACCTTGACCATCTATGACCTCCATAAATTTAATTCAGACTGAGAGGTTTAATTCAATCGATACAGCGACCTTGACAGCCGATAATTCTGATCCTTCAGCACCACGTCCGGCCCGAACTTGGCCTGCATCTGACGGGATGCCACCACACCCAGACGGGTCCAGCCCTCCGCGCTCTCGCTGGAGGACACCAGACGCATGGTCAGCACCAGCTTGCTCTCATCCACGGTGCGCAGCTCCACGGCATCCTCTTCCTCGGTGCTGTCGGTGAGCATCAGGTTGCCCTCCCACTCGGTGGGCAGCTCGATGTAGCAGCCGCTCTCCTCATCCAGCAGGCCGAAGCTCTTTTCCGGACTGGCGCTGGTGTAATCCATCCAGACGATGAAATCCATCCGTCGGCTCTGGCTCAGGTTCAGCAGACCCGCTTCGTCGGGCTGTGTGGGGATCTCCACAATGCCGTCACCATCCAGATCACGACTGGTCAGGCCTGGCACATTGCGCAGGGAAGCGTTGTACAGCTCGCTGGTGCTGATCTGCTCGGCGGGCAGCATCTGCTGGCTGTCCTCATCAAAGTAGAGCAGCACCGTGGCCAGATTGTTGCCCGAAAGGCCCGTCCATCCGTCCAGCACCAGATAGTGCTTGCCATCAGAGCCCAGCCCCGCCGCCACCGATGCACAGCCCGAGAACTTGTCCGCCGAAAGACCCATGACGGCCACTTGCTGGAACATTCCGTCCCGGTCCACGGTCAGCAGCTCGATCTGCACCCCGCCGTCCTCCAGCGTGGACATCAGGATCAGGTCCTCGTTGCCACCGCCGGTGATATCCTCCACCAGATACTGCTCATAGGACTGTTCCAGAATGGCGTTGACCCTGCCGTTTTCGTAAGAGTAGACCGCCAGATAGCTGTCCCCCTGGGAAGCGAGATATCCCACCACCAGCTGGGTAGAGCTGCCATCCTGCAGCTGTGCCAGCCGGACATTGTCCACAGTGTCGGCCAGCCCCTCAATGCTCTGCACCACCTGCCACGCATCGGAGACATCCCGCTGCAAAAAGGCAATGCAGACATTGGAGCTCTGGGCCGTGGTGTAGAGAACAGCGGCATCCTGCTGGCCGTCTCCGTCCAGATCCTGCAAAAGGAAGGGCGACAGCAGATCCCCCTGCATGGGATATTTGAGCTGGGCGCTCTCCCCCAGCCATTCGTTCAGGGCTGTCTGCAGCTCGCCGTAATCACCCGAAAGGCGCGGCGCGCGCAGCAACTCCTCCACCTGCATATTTTCCGTCATGGGAAGGCTGCACGCCGAAAGCAGGCTCATTGCGCAGCCCGCACTCAGCAGTAGAAACTGCCGTCTTTTCAACCGCCGTCCCTCCCTTCGGTGGAAAATTCGCAAAGTCGTACAGAAATACAGTATAATTATAGCATTCTTGCTCTGCAACCTCAAGGCCGGATGTTTGCCATTTGCAATAGCTTTCCCTGATATGCCAAAGGCTAACGTGACGGAGAGGGCAAAGCCGCTTATATGCAAAAAGGCCCCTTCCCCGAAGGGAAAGAGCCTTTGTTACACTGTTTATACAGTCAGAGTCGATCAGACGAGCTCCAGAACTGCCATCTCAGCAGCGTCGCCGCGGCGAGCGCCGATCTTGATGATGCGGGTGTAGCCGCCGTTGCGGTCAGCGTACTTGGGGCTGATCTCATCAAACAGCTTCTTTGCAACATCTTCCTTGGTGATGTAGGCGTAGACCTGACGCTTGGTGTGCAGGTCGCTGGCCTTACCCAGGGTGATCATCTTCTCGGCCATGGAACGAACGTCCTTAGCGCGAGTGACAGTAGTCTCAATCTTGCCATTCTCCAACAGGTAGGTGACCATAGCACGCATCATAGCGTTGCGGCTATCGGTGGTTCTACCGAGCTTTCTGGTACCGGGCATCCCGTTTCACTCCTTAATTATTTTTAATTGTCATCATCTGTGTTCAGCTTGAAGCCCAGGGAGTCCAGCTTTGCCATGACTTCTTCCAGGCTCTTACGGCCGAGGTTACGGACCTTCATCATCTCGTCCTCGCTCTTGCTGACCAGATCCTCCACCGTGTTGATACCGGCGCGCTTCAGGCAGTTGAAGGAACGGACGCTCAGATCCAGCTCTTCGATGGTCATCTCCAGAGCCTTTTCCTTGTCGTCGTTGGTCTTCTCCACCATGATCTCCGTACCGGCTGCCTCGTCGGACAGGTTGACGAAAAGGTTCAGGTGCTCGGTCAGCACGCGGGCAGCCAGCGAAACGGCCTCCTGCGCATTGATCGTGCCATCGGTCCAAACCTCAATGGTCAGCTTGTCATAATCGATTGCCTGGCCAACACGGGTGCTCTCAACGTTGTAATTCACCTTGAGCACGGGGGTGTAAATGCTATCGACGGGAAGAGTGTTGATATCGTTCTTCTCGACGATGGCCTGCTTGTTGCGCTCTGCAGGCACATAACCGCGGCCCTTATCGAAGGTGAGCTCCATGACGAGCTTGCCGCCCTCGCCCAGGGTTGCAATGTGCCATTCAGGGTTCAGGATCTCAATATCATCGCCCTGCTTGATGTTGTCCGCAGTAACCTCACAAGGGCCGACTGCCTCAACACGCACTGTCTTCGGCCCGTCGGTGTACAGCTTTGCAGCGATACCCTTCAGGTTCAGGACAATTTCGGTAACGTCTTCCTTGACGCCCTCAATGGTGGAGAACTCGTGAACCACGCCGTCGATCTTGACGCTGGTCACGGCGACACCGGGCAGAGAGGAAAGAAGCACACGACGCAGGCTGTTGCCCAGTGTGATGCCAAAGCCACGTTCCAGGGGCTCCGCCACGAATCTGCCGTAGCGGCCGTCCGGGGACAGGCTTGCCGTTTCGATTTTGGGACGTTCAATCTCCATCATATCTATGCCCTCCTTGTCAAACCGATGTTGCCATCGGCCCATTATTAAATTCTTTTGAAAAGAATGCGAAAGACAGCCATCCAGAAGGAAGGCTCATCCTTCTTAATGGATTACTTGGAGTACAGCTCGACGATGAGGTGCTCTGCAACTTCGTAGTCGATGTCGCTGCGCTCGGGGAGCTTGGTCACAACACCCTTCAGAGTGCCGGCCTCACGGTTCAGCCAGGAAGGCAGAGCCACAACGGGAGCCTCGGGGCCAACGAGCTTAGCAAACTTAGCAGAAGAACGGCTGGACTCACGAACTTCGATCACATCGCCGGCCTTGACCTGGTAAGAAGGAATGTTGACCTTCTTGCCATTGACGGTGAAGTGAGCGTGGCTCACCAGCTGACGAGCGTCGCGGCGGGTCTGAGCAAAGCCCAGACGGAACACGACGTTGTCCAGACGGCACTCCATGATCTGGAGCAAGTTCTCACCGGTCTTGCCGGGGCGAGCCTCAGCACGCAGGTAAGCATTGTGGAACTGCTTTTCCAGAACGCCGTAGATAAACTTGACCTTCTGCTTCTCCTTCAGCTGAGTTGCGTACTCAGACTGCTTCTTACGGACGTTGCCGTTGGAGTTGCGGGTGGTATTCTTCTTTGCATAGCCCATGACCGCAGGAGAAATGCCCAGGGCCTTGCAACGCTTTGCGATAGGCTGCGTATTCTTTGCCATAATTCAATTTCCTCCTTCGATCAGACACGACGGCGCTTCGGGGGACGGCAGCCGTTGTGGGGGATGGGAGTCACGTCCTTGATCAGGGTGACTTCCAGGCCGGTAGCCTGCAGCGCACGGATAGCGGACTCACGGCCAGCGCCGGGGCCCTTGACGTAAACTTCAACAGTCTTCATGCCATGCTCGATAGCAACCTTAGCTGCGGTCTCGGCAGCAGACTGGGCTGCGAACGGGGTGCTCTTGCGGCTGCCACGGAAGTTCAGGGAGCCAGAGGAGCACCAGGACACTGCATTGCCCTGCAGGTCGGTGATGGTGACGACAGTATTGTTGAAGGTAGACTGGATATGAGCCTGACCAGCAGCAATGTTCTTGCGCTCTTTCCGCTTCATGCGGACATTTGCGCCCTTCTTGGCGTTATTTGCACTTGCCATTTCTCAAATCCTCCTTACTTCTTCTTGTTAGCGACAGTGCGCTTGGGACCCTTGCAGGTACGTGCATTGGTCTTGGTGCGCTGGCCGCGGCAGGGCAGATTCTTGCGATGGCGGGTGCCACGGAAGGACTGGATCTCAACCAGGCGCTTGATGTCCAGAGCAACGTTGCGGCGCAGGTCGCCCTCAACGATGATGTTAGCCTGATCGATGTAGTCACGGATCTTAGCCTCTTCTTCCAGAGTCAGGTCCTTGACGCGGGTATCGGGGTTGATGCCAGTTGCTTCCAGAATCTTGTTAGCAGTGGTCTGACCGATACCGTAAACGTAGGTGAGACCTACCTGAACGCGCTTCTCGCGGGGCAGGTCAACGCCGGCAATACGTGCCATAGTAGTTTCCTCCAAAAATCATCCCATGTCAGTGTCGGGGTCTGCGCCGGGACTCTACGCACTTGACCCCCAGGCGCCCGAATTAGCCCTGGCGCTGCTTATGCTTGGGGTTCTGGCAGATGACCATCACGCGGCCTTTGCGGCGGATGACCTTGCACTTTTCGCAGATGGGTTTCACGGAAGGCTTGACCTTCATGATGTTGAACCTCCTTTTGGTTGATACCCTGGTGCTTATTTGGAGCGCCAGGTGATGCGGCCCTTAGAAAGATCATAGGGCGACATTTCTACGGTAACCTTGTCCCCGGGCAGGATTCGGATGAAATTGGTCCGCAGCTTGCCGGAGATGTGCGCTAAGAGGACGTGCCCACTGGGTGTGAGCTTCCCGGTGTTCTTATCCTCGCTCAACATTTCCACCTTGAAGATGGCGTTGGGCATGGCTTCACGCACGATGCCTTCGATTTCGATGACGTCTTCTTTAGACAAGCTAATTGCCTCCTCATTGGATCTGCTCAGTTTGCCATGAATTGACGGACAGGCGGCGATAACCGCCACATACTTCTTCTCCTGCGGCACAAAATCCGCAAAGTGGGCAGAGAATCCCTGTCCACCGAGAAAGCATCTGGCTGTCACGGCCATTTATAGATTATACACCTTTTGCATTCGTTTTGCAAGTGTTTTTTCCGTATTTCCGATAAAAAATTCTCGTGTTTGCAAAACAGGTGATTCTCCGACCCTGTTTTGCGCTTCTCCACCGGATGGATGAAACTTTTTCACCAAAAGTTGTCGGAATTGCACAAAGAACAGGTCTGACATACAAAAAGGCCTCCCGTTTCCGGGAGGTCTTCCTGGGTCATATTCCCTTCCGCTTATTTCAGGCTGAAGGTCTCGGGATCAAAATCGGGATCATCCCAGAAGCGGGTCATAATCTCGGTGTGATCCTTCAGGATGGCGTTGGAGTGCTCGAAGTGAGCAGCCAGACCGCCGTCCTTGGTCTTGACGGTCCAGCCGTCCTTGGCCTGGGTGATCTTGCAATCATACTGGCAGATCATCGGCTCAATGGCGATGGTCATGCCGGGCACCAGACGTGGGCCGCGGCCCTGATGGCCGTAATTGGGCACCTCGGGGTCCTCGTGCAGCTCACGGCCGGTGCCATGGCCCACAAACTCGCGGACAACAGAGAAGCCTGCGTCCTCGCAGTAGCTCTGCACCGCATAGCCGATATCGCCCACGCGGTTTCCGGCCTTGGCCTGCTCAATGCCCTTGTACAGGGCAGCCTTGGTCACGTCCAGCAGGCGCTGTGCTTCCAGGTCGATCTTGCCCACCGCATAGGTGCAGGCGTTATCACCGTTGAAGCCATCGACCTTCGCGCCGGTATCGATGCTGACGATGTCACCCGGGCGGATGACGATATCATGCGACGGGATGCCATGGATGATGGTATCATTCAGGCTGATGCAGGCCGTTCCCGGGAAACCGTACAGTCCCTTGAAGTTGGGGATACCGCCATGCTTTACGATAAAATCATAGATCAGCTTATCCAGTTCCCAAGTGGTCATGCCAGCCTCAATGTGCTGGCCGCCGTACTTCAGGGCAGCTGCGCTCAGGGCATTGGCCTTGCGCATTCCGTCCAGTTCTTTCGCATTCTTGATTTGGATCACGATTATGCCTCCAGTGCCTTCATCACTTCAGCCGTCGTCTCCTCAATGGAGGGGCAGAACGGAATCACTGCCAGTTTGCCGCGCTCACGGTAGAAAGCCACCAGGGGCTCGGTCTGCTCGTGGTAAGCCTTCAGACGATCCAGCACGGTAGCGGGCTGGTCGTCCTTGCGGATGACGGTCTTGCCGCCGCACAGGTCGCAGACACCCTCGACCTTGCTCTTCTTATTGATGATGTGGTAGCTTGCACCGCACTTCTCGCAGACACGGCGGCCGCTCATGCGCTCCACAATGACATCGTCCGCCACGGACAGCTCCAGCACCTTGTCGATGCGGATGCCCATGGTCTCGATGGCCTCGGCCTGAGCGATAGTGCGGGGCACGCCGTCCAGGATGAAGCCGTTGGCGCAGTCGGCCTGAGCCAGACGGTCTTTCAGGATGCCGATGATGACCTCATCGGGCACCAGAGCACCGGCGTCCATGAAACTCTTGGCTTTCAGGCCCATCTCGGTGCCTTCCTTCACAGCAGCGCGCAGGATGTTGCCGGTGCTGATGGAGGGGATATTCAGCTTTGCGCAGATGATCTCGGCCTGGGTGCCTTTGCCCGCGCCGGGTGCGCCTAACAGGATCAGATTCATAGGATATCTTCCTTTCCTCTATAAAAGGTTAGTGTTTGAATGGACTAACGCCCCTTCAAATCAAAAAAGCACTGAAAAGTACGAGCATGCTCTCCTTTCCAGTGCTTTCTCACATCAATGATGCTTTTGTTTTAAATCAACCCAGGAAACCCTTATGGTTGCGCATCGTCATAAAGCTATCGAGGCTGCGGGTGGTATCAAGTGCCACGCCAACAACAATCAACAGGCTGGTACCGCCCAGCTGGATGCTCATACCGGTCAGGTTGCCCAGAATGATCGGCAGCACAGCCACCGCAGCCAGGAAGATGGCACCGATGAGGGTGATCTTGTTCAGGGTGCGGGTCAGGAAATCGCTGGTCGGCTTGCCGGGACGGAAGCCGGGGATCGAGCCGTTGTTGCGGCGCAGATTGTTGGCGATCTCCACGGGGTTGTACTGGATGGCCACATAGAAGTAGTTGAAGGCCAGGATCAGCAGCAGGTAGATGATGATGTAGAGCAGCGACGTATAGTTGAAGGTATGGAAGAAAGCATACCAGAACGGATGCGCTGCCTGATCGATCTGCAGGAAGCTGCCGATGGTGCCCGGGATCGAAACCAGAGCGGAAGCGAAGATGATGGGCATCACGCCGCTCATGTTCAGCTTCAGGGGCAGATAGCTGTTCTGCCCGCCCATCTGCTTGCGGCCCACCACGCGCTTGGCGTACTGGATGGTGACGCGGCGCTCAGCGTTCGTCATAACGACGATGAACACGATCACGACCAGTGCCAGGACGAGCAGCAGGGGCAGCAGGATATAGAACCGGGTCTCGCCTGCAGCGGCGCGGGTCAGCAGACCCGTGACGGTGGTGTAGACGCTGGACCAGTTGGAAACGATCGAAGAGAAGATCAACAGGGAGATACCGTTGCCGATACCCTTATCGTCGATCTGCTCGCCACACCAGGTGATCAGCTGCGCACCCGCGGTAAAGGTGGCAATGATGACGACAGCGGTAAAGATACCGGCCGCGCCGCTGGTGTACTTCAGTGCGCCCATGTTGCGGATCACAAAGTAGTAGCCAAGGCTCATCACCAGAGCGATGATGCCGCCGGCGTATCGGGTGATCTGCTGCATTTTCTGCTGACCGTCAGCTTCCTTTGCCATGTTTTCCAGGGCAGGGATCGCAACGGTAAGCAGCTGCACGATGATAGAAGCGTTGATATAAGGCGTCACACCTAACGCGAAGAGTGTGCACCGGGACAACGCGCCGCCGCTCATCATATCGAGATACGAGAGCATATTGCCGTTAGAGAACATCTGGCTCAGTGCAGAGCCGGTAATGAACGGAACGGGAATGGCGCTGCCCAGTCGGTACACCACGAGGATCGCCAGCGTGAACAGGAGACGATTTTTAAGCTCGGGGATCTTCCATGCGTTACGGAATGTCTGGAACACCTTACATCACCTCAGCCTTTCCGCCTGCCTTCTCGATTTTCTCTTTGGCAGAAGCGGAATAGGCTGCGGCCTTGACGGTCAGAGCCTTGGTCAGCTCGCCGTTGCCCAGGACCTTAACACCGTCCAGGGTCTTCTTGACCAGACCCTTTGCCTTCAGAGCCTCGGTGTCCACGACATCGCCAGCATTGAAAGCTGCTTCCAGGTCAGCCACGTTGACAATGGCATACTGGGTAGCAAAGATGTTGTTAAAGCCAACCTTCGGCAGGCGGCGTGCCAGAGGCATCTGGCCGCCCTCGAAACCAGCGTGCTTCACGCCGGAACGGGCCTTCTGGCCCTTGCTGCCGAAACCGGCAGTCTTGCCATTGCCGGAGCCAATGCCGCGGCCCTTGCGGGTCACAGCCTTGTTTGCACCGGGAATAGCGTGCAGTTCATGAAGTTTCATTGTGCGTATACCCCCTGCTATTAGGCTTCGGTGACGCTGAGCAGGAAACCGATCTTAGCGATCTTGCCCTGCGTAGCGGCATTGTCAGGCTGAACGGTAACGTCGCCCGGCTTCTTCAGGCCCAGGGCCTCAGCGGTAGCGATCTGCTTAGCGCCGCGGCCGATCAGGCTCTTCTTCAGCTCGATCTTGAGCATCTTATCTGCCATGGTTTGTTACCTCCTTAACCCAGAATCTCACTCACGGTCTTGCCGCGCTTCTCAGCGACGGACTCCGCGCTGACCAGGCCGCACAGACCTGCGAAGGTAGCAGACACAACGTTGATGGGGTTGTTGGAACGCATAGACTTCGCACGGATGTCCTTGATGCCAGCAGCTTCAATGACGGCACGCACAGGGCCGCCGGCGATCATGCCGGTACCTGCGGCAGCCGGCTTGAGCAGAACGGCGCCTGCGCCGTACTTGCCGACGATCTCGTGGGGGATGGTGGTGCCCTTCAGGGCAATCTTGTGCATGTTCTTCTTGGCAGCTGCCTCGCCCTTGCGGATTGCCTCAGGCACTTCGCCAGACTTGCCGATGCCGTAACCGATGGTGCCCTTGCCGTCGCCCACGACAACCAGAGCGGCAAACTTCATAATGCGGCCGCCCTTGACAGTCTTGGAAACGCGGTTGATGGAGACAACCTTGGTGATCATGCCGTCGTCTTCACGGTTTCTCATAGCCATAATGTGTTTCCTCCTCTCATTACAGCTTCAGGCCGCCCTCACGGGCGCCATCAGCCAGGGCCTTAACACGGCCATGATAAACGTAGCCACCACGGTCGAAAACGACCTCGGTGATGCCCTTTTCCAGAGCCTTTGCTGCGACCTTCTTACCGATCTCAGCAGCGGCCTCGACGTTGCCGCCGTTGCCGTTGAAGTCCTTGTCCATAGTGGATGCAGACACCAGGGTCACGCCCTGCTCATCATCGATGATCTGAGCGTAAATGTGCTTGGCGGAGCGGAAAACATCCAGACGGGGACGTGCTGCGGTGCCGCTGATCTTGTTGCGAACGCGGCGATGACGACGAAGACGAGCTTCGTTCTTGTCGATCTGCTTAACCATTGTCTTTCACTCCTTACCTTATTTCTTGCCCTTGCCGGCCTTGCCTTCTTTGTGCTTGACAACCTCGCCCTCGTAGCGGATGCCCTTGCCCTTGTAAGGCTCGGGCGGCTTCTTGGCGCGGATCTCGGCAGCGTACTGGCCGACCTTCTGCTTGTCAATACCGGTAACAGTGAAGTGGTTGGGATCCTGCCACACAATGGTGCAATCCTCAGTATCGGGGATGTTCACCTGGTGAGAGAAGCCCAGGTTCATAACCAGGTTAGAACCCTGCTTCTGGCAGCGCAGGCCAACGCCCACGATCTCCAGCTTCTTCTCGTAGCCGTTCACAACACCGTTGACCATGTTAGCGATGTTGGTACGGGTCAGGCCGTGCAGGCTGCGGGCCTGGGGTTCGTCATTGGGGCGGGTAACCAGAACTTCATTGCCCTCGACCTTAACGGTCATCAGGGGGTGGAAGTTGGAATTCAGGCTGCCCTTGGGGCCCTTGACAGTGACAGTGTGTGCTGCTTCATCAACAGTAACAGTGACACCGGCAGGAATGACGATGGGTTTTCTTCCAATTCTCGACATTGTCTTTTACCCCTTTCTTACCACACAAAGGCCAGGACCTCGCCGCCAACGTGCGCAGCACGAGCAGCCTTATCGGTCATAATGCCCTTAGAGGTGGAAATGATTGCGGTGCCCAGGCCCTTCATGACCTTCGGCATATCCTCGCAGTTGGTGTAGATGCGCAGGCCGGGCTTGGACACACGGCGCAGGCCAGCGATAACGGGCTCGCCGTTTGCCTGGCACTTCAGGGTGACAACGATGGTGCCCTGGACAGTGTCGTTCTTCACCTGCATGCCCTTGATGTAGCCCTCGTCAACCAGAATCTGGCAGATAGCCTTCTTCATGTTGGAAGCGGGGATCTCCACAGAAGGGTGTTTGGCAGTGCTTGCGTTGCGGATGCGAGTCAGCAGGTCCGCGATAGGATCAGTAATCTGCATGTGCCACTAACCTCCTTAGATTAGCTCTCATTTGTTTTATAATGATACCGCCCCGAAACACGTTTGCCCCGGGGCGGATATCCGACCTTTTATCCAGCCCTCTGGTTTAATTACCAGGAAGCCTTCTTGACACCCGGGATCTCGCCCTTGTAGGCCAGTTCACGGAAGCACACACGGCACACGCCGTACTTGCGCAGCACGGAGTGGGGACGGCCGCAGATGCGGCAGCGGGTGTATGCACGGGTAGAGAACTTAGCAGGACGAGACTGCTTCAGCTTCATAGACAGTTTAGCCATTGTACCAATCTCCTCCTTAGTTATTCTCGGTAGCGAACGGAGCGCCCAGAGCCTTCAGCAGCTCCTTGCCCTCTTCGTCGGTCTTGGCGGTGGTAACAAAGCAGACATCCATGCCGCGGACTGCATCGACCTTATCGAAGTCGATCTCGGGGAAGATGATCTGCTCCTTGATGCCGCATGCGAAGTTGCCGCGGCCGTCAAAGCCGTTGCCATTGATGCCGCGGAAGTCGCGGACACGGGGCAGAGCGACGTTGAAGAAACGATCGACAAACTCGTACATACGCTCACCACGCAGGGTGACCTTGCAGCCGATGGGAGTGCCCTGGCGCAGCTTGAAGTTAGCAACGCTCTTCTTAGCACGGCAGACGACTGCCTTCTGGCCAGTGATCTGGCCCAGATCCTTCATAACAGCTTCCAGGATCTTCTCGTTGTCCTTGGCTTCGCCGCAGGCAACATTGATAACGACCTTGTCCAGCTTGGGGATCTGCATAACGCTCTTGTAACCGAACTTAGAGTTCAGAGCAGGAGCAATTTCATAGACATACTGTTCTTTCAAACGAGCCATTGTTCCTTACTCCTTTCTTACAGCTCAGCGCCGCACTTCTTGCAGACGCGAACCTTCTTGCCGTCCTTCTCGACGTGGCCCACACGCACGGCCTTGCCGCACTTGGGGCAGATGGGCATGACCTTGGAAGCGTACATAGCGCCCTCAGCCTTGACAATGCCGCCCTGCTCGCCCTGACGACGAGGCTTGACGTGCTTGGTAACCATGTTCT
>CALDLZ010000460.1 GCA_937915335.1 uncultured Faecalibacterium sp. | reverse complement strand
CGGCGGGGTGTCCGGGTTTGCATCGGCAGAAGCGGACACGACCAGACTGATCTCATCGCACATTCCGGCCTGCAGGAAGGACCAGTTCAGCACACCGCCGCCGCCCAGCATCAGCGTCTCGATGTGGAAGATGTTTTTCAGTTTGGAAAGCACCAGCGCATAGTCCAGCTCACTCTTTCCGGCAATGAGATAGGAGATGCCCAGCTTCCGCAGGAAAGCTTTATAGGCGTTGCTGGCCTCTTCGGTCAGGACCTCGATAACATGAGCGGTCGTATCAACGTAGTGCAGGGTGGCATCTTCCCAGCCAAGTTTGCCGTGGGGGTCGATGGAAACATAGAACATGCCAAAATCCGGCTGAGCAATAAAATCACCCGCAGGTACTTCCGGGGCGTTTTCGTCAAGCGCCGGCTTTTTGTAAAAGGTGAAATTATCGTCCGTTGTCACCCGGCCGGACAGCCAGCCCTGATGCTTGTAGAACGGGTCTTTTCCGAAGGCGATGTTGTAAAAGGCATCTCCGGCGGCGGTTCCGTTAGGGGTCTCCATATAATTGCCCATGATCTTTCCGTCCAGAGAGGTCATCATGTGGCAGAAAATGTAAGGTCGTTCCATAGTTGTTCTCCTTTTGCCCGGGCCGACCATCGGCCGGAATTTTCTGACAAGCCCAGTATAATCCTTGAAGTTGACTTCAAGTCAATGCCTTTTTCAAAAATTCATCGGCTGGCAATAAAAGACGCAATGCAGACGGCCAGCAAAACAGCCAGCAGGCAGTGGAATACTCTGCGGGCAAACGATTTTTTCTTCTGCTTCATAGAACTCCTCATAAAGATGTTTTTATAGACATTTTCCGCAGTTGCTGCAGCCGTTGCAGATCAATCTGCTGCCGCAGGTCTCACAGTTTGCACGAAAATGAGGAACATATAAATCTTCTTGCGGAATCGGATAGCCCCAGCCGTCTACAAGGTCGAAGCGGATGGGCTTACCCTGAAAGTTCATGCCGGATTTGTAGGCCATCCGGCTTTGCAGCTGCTTGTTGGGCATACGGTAGCGCCTGCCGTCCTTGATGAACACGGTTCCGGTCTCGATAAAGCAGAAGGTCACGTTGGCTTCCACGCATTCCTGCCGGAGGGACCTGACCCAATCGAAATTGCAGGGGCGGGCACCATCGTAGTTTTCGCCGCCGCAGATGACCTGCTCGATCTGCCCGGCGGCAAGATACTGCCGGATGCTCACCGGCCCGATGAAAGGCGCGCACATGATGCCTTTGTGCTTGAACGGCAAATCAAACAGGAGGGGAATGCGTTCGTCTGCGCGGCGCTGGTTTTCACAGGTGACATTGAAAAAGATGTTGTCCCAGCCATTGCCCCAATCCGGCGGCAGACATGCCCGCACCCGCTGCGGCCGCTTGGTGAGCAGGAAAAACACCACGTCGCTGCGCTGGCGCATAATATCCCATGCCTCGGCCCGCCACGGGTCAGCCTCTTCCAGAAAGAAATCCGAAGTCATGCAGACCCGGATCTGCTCGCCGCTCTGAATTTTGTAGTGCCCGGTGCGGTCCTTCTGGAGCGGATAGGAAAAGCCGTTTTTGGTTTTGTAGATCTCGGCTCCGTTCTGGTCCCGCATCCGGTCGAGAAAATACATGTAGCAGTTCTGGCAGCCCTCGCTGCACTTTACGCAGCCGTGCCATGGATTCCAGATGTCGTT
>CALDLZ010000459.1 GCA_937915335.1 uncultured Faecalibacterium sp. | reverse complement strand
CACTGTTTCCCGGCAGCAGGAAGCAAAAAGGCGTAACGGAAACACATCCGTTACGCCTTTGTAACTTGTCCTCCCGACCACAGCTGGGTGGTTAGAAGAATTATAGCATTATTTTGAGGTTGCGTCAATGGTTTCGGGTGATGCCATCTCAGTCGCCAGCTCCTTTGCAGCCGCCTCGGCGGCCTTTTTGGCTTCACGCTCTGCCTGTCGCTCCTTGGCGCGGGCCACGGCCTCCTCCTGGCGCTTCTTGGTGCGGATCTTGATGCGGCAGACCGAGCAGATGCCGTCCGCACAGCCCGGTGCAATGGGCTTGCCACACTCCTTGCAGAGAGTCTTGGTACACTTGTAGACGCTGACGGGGCCAAGACCGGTGAGCTGGCGCAGCTTCAGGCCGTCCAGACCGCCATTGGAGCAGCTGGCGACGCAGACACCGCACTCGCTGCACTTCCACGGCGTGATGACCGCGCGGGTCTGGCCGTCGGGCAGGTCCTCAAACTTGATGGCACCACTGCGGCAGCTCTTCTCGCACCGGCCGCAGGCAAAGCATTTCTGGGTGAAGTTGGGCAGATGGTAGCCATAGCGCAGGGGCGTTTTAGACACCGCCTTGAGCTGCTTGGTATACTGGTGGAGCAGCAGGCGGAAATCCAGACTGCTCTCGTCCTCATTGCGCAGGCCGGGCAGCATCCGCAGCAATTGCTTTGTGCCCTTTTTGGAGCCGGAGGTCACCTGCTCCATCATCTCGCGGCGGGAATACTCCTTGACGTGGAAGGGAGCATCGTCCTGTTCGTAGGCCAGCGTGAACCGGGCCTCGAACAGAGGCTGACCGAAGAATTCCACCAGCCGGGTCAGGACAGCGCGCAGGTGTTCGGCGCAGACATCATTCTCGCACTCGCCGCAGGGGGTCAGGTCGAGAACGATCTTCTTGTTCAGGGCCAGATAGGCCAGCGCTTCCCAGGAGTAGGCTGAGACGCAGGCGCGCACCACAGTGTTCTTGCGGGTGGATTTTTCGCACCCGATCCAGATGGTGTCGCCGTCACTGTCAGCAGGGGAGATATCCCGCTGCACCTGTTCCGGTGAGGGAGCGATGCAGCCCGACCGACAGGCCGAGACGCAGAGACCGCAGTCAGTGCAGGGGTCCCAGTCCTTGACGAGGTTGGGACGGGTGAAGATCTCATCGCCATAGGGGCAGATATCCTTGCAGGCGGTACAGGGCGTGCGGTGAGGGTGCAGGTTCCAGCACTGCTTCCGGTTGACTTCGGGGTGGGGGGCTTTCATCAGCGCGTCCATGGCGTAGCGCGTAAAGATACTCATAGGATCACTCCTTTTCGGGGTCCATCACGGTGGTGACGTTGGCGTTCTCCAGCAGGAAGCGCTGCACCTTCTGGGCGGCCAGCGCGGCGGAGAGCGTGTCCGGGGTCAGCACACGGCGGATATCAGCCTCCGGAGTATCCTGCATCTGGGACAGGCGGCGGTACTCGTTGTTCACTTCCAGTTCGCTCACGGTGATACCCTCAGCCTCGGCGATGGCGCGGGAAGCCAGCATGGAGCGCAGCTTCTTCTCGGCATCGGCACGGTAACCGGCCCGCAGAGCGGCGGCGGTGGTATGACTGTTCTGGCAGTGCTTTTCCAGCGTGATATTGCTGCGGGAAAGCCGCTCTTCCAGCATCCGCATCTCGTTGTCGGCGGTGCGGTCCAGCATAGCCTCGGGCAGCGCGACGGTCAGGTTTGCACCGGCCTGTGCCAGCAGCTCCTGCCCGGCGGCGCGGTCAGCGGAATCCTCATGGATCTTCTGCTTCTTGGCCCGCACCACCTCGCGCATGGCGGCGAGGTCGGCGTAACCCAGCCCCTTGGCGAATGCCTCCGTCAGTTCCGGGGTGGTTTTTTCGGCCACCGAGTGGAGCTTGATCTCGAACTGCGCGGTCTTGCCGGAAAGCTCCGCCACCCGGAACGCGGCCGGGTAGGTGAAATCGAACCGGAAGGTCTCACCGGCCTTGTGGCCGTAGATTGCATCCTCGGCGGCGGGCATCAGCTTGCCATCGCCCAGCACCACCATCACCTTTTCCATCCGGCTGTCGGGGATCTCCTCGCCGCCCATGAAGCCGGCGAAATCCAGCACCACCCGGCTGCCGCGCTTGGCAGGCTCCTCGGAGTTGTGGTAGACCGACCGCATCCGGGCCTGGTGTGCCATCTCCTCGTCCAGGGCTTTTTCCGACAGGGGCCGCACATGGCGGGTAACGCTCAGGCCTTTGTACTGGCCCAACTTTACTTCGGGCAGATTGTTCTTACTATTAGACATATTGTATACTCTCCTTTTTACAATCCGTGTGCCGCCAGCCAGTTTTCAGCGACAGCGGAGAACATCTCAGGGTACTTCTCGTTTTCGGCATCGAACTCGTGGAGATAGGTCTCTACCTCGTCACGGGTGACGGGCGTGACACGCTCCCAGATGGTGAACACGGTGCCATTGCCCATATTAAAGGTCGCAACCTGCTGGTGGGTGGTCTCCCGCAGCTGTAAAAAGATCGCGTTGAACCGGTGGCCAAGCTCGGTATCCGAAGCGTAGGAAAGGGGAAACGGGTCAGCCGTTACCACATATTTTGCCTCGAAGAATGTCATCGGGAAGTTGTGGGTGCCCGGCACCGAGAAGCTGTCGGGCAGTTTGCCATCCAGCGCATGATTGGGCAGATCACAGTTCCGCAGGTGGCCGGGATTGTAGAGCATATCGTCCGGGATCATGTAAGCAATCTCACCCTCACCCAGCCGGTCGGCCAGCCACTGGGCCATGGCCTGGATCTGCGGCTTGTCCTTGCGGTCATAGGTCAGCTCGTCCAGCCGCTGATACTCGGCAAGGCTTGCCGGGTGGAAGGTGTGGATAACGACCTCGGGCAGTGCCATGATCGTCAGCGGGGAGCAGCGCACCGAGATGGCAAACACCAGCGTAAAGGCCCAGAAGCAGAGCTTGGGCACCTTGAACTTCTCAATGCTCTCGGCAAGGCCTGCCGCGCCGCAGAGGAACAGGATGACATAAGCGGGGACATACAGGAGCATCTGATGGGAGCCGGAGTTCTGCACCCGGGTAAACAGCACCAAACTGAGCGCAAGCTCACACAGGGCCAGCGCAGGCAGGCTGGGCTTTTTGCGCTTGACACAGAGCCAAAGGCCGAACAGGATCAGCACGAGGTTCAGCAGACCGGTGCGCAGGACATGGTAATAGAGCTCCGTTGCCATGCCGCCCACATTATAATAGGAATAGCGGTCAGAATAGTCAAAGACCAGAATTTTGCTGACCATGGGCCAAAGCAGAACCACCATCGCCACCATGGCGCAGATACCAAATAAAATCAGGTTGCGGACACGGCGCAGTGCCAGGGCCTTTTCGCCCCGCTTGGCCAGCCTTGCACTGCTGACAAAGAGCAGCAGCGCATAGGAAAAATAATAGCCGACCACAAAGTATAAGTACCACCGGCGGCTCAGGATGATGGCCGCTGTCGCCAGAAAGATGAGCACGAAGCGGCCCGGCTCCAGCTTTTCAAAGCGGTAATCCAGCGTCAGGGTCAGGATGGCAAAGGCAAAGATCAGGCCGAACCAGTCCGGCTGGGCCAGCATGGCGCTCATCCGCAGGAACGGGTAAGTCAGCACCCAGGAGAAGCCGATGAGGAAATACCAGAACTTATTCTTGACGTTCAGCATCTGACCGATTTTTGTGGTCAGGCCCGCCAGCATCAGCATCAGGCTGGGCAGAATGCAGAATACTTGTGCAAAGGCATAGCTGTCGCCGGTCTTGGCGGTCAGGCAGAAGGGAAACTCGGTGAACAGGGTGATGAAGTTGGTGTAGTCCTCGGTGATGGAATCAAGGATGAACTTGAAACCCGCCCCGGCCCCTTCCAGAAAAGCGGCTTCGGCGTTGTATTGTTTTAGGATGTAGTTTGCATAGTCCCAGTGGTAGATAAAGGTGCGGCTGTTCAGCGCCCAGAACGTATAGAGCAGTGCCGCCGCCCAGACACCCACCAGCACCGCCCGGTGGAATAAGTCCAGCTCCACACCGGACATCCGCAGCACCGCCAGCGCCAGCACAAACAGCGCCAAGTCGAGCCAAAGGT
>CALDLZ010000458.1 GCA_937915335.1 uncultured Faecalibacterium sp. | reverse complement strand
TCCGGCATAATGGGACATTGTGGCGTTGCGGCTGCCTTCGGGAATGACGATGTCGCCATAGCTGCCGGAGTCCATGTTGGCATCGAAATCATCGTCGGCAAGGAAAGTGGTCAGCGTCATCGGTCCGTCGAAGATCTCGACCTCCGGCTTCTGGGTCCCGAAAAAGAACCGAGCGGCATCGAGGGCTTTGGTGTCGAAATACGGGAAGATGCTGTTGACCAGCTTTTTCATCTCGCTGTACTGGCCGGGATCAGTAATCCGGTCAATGGCGAAGAAGACGTGGAACTTCGGCCTTGCAGCTTTGCCGCCTTTGGCTTTCATGTGATTGCGGCTGTAGTGGACCGCAAAGGCCACGCCGGGGAAAGCGTTAGCAACGTCGGAGGGATAGACCCATTCTTCCGGTTCGTCGCTGTGGTCGTTATCGCAATCAACCGGCAAACAGTCTGAACCGATGAAGTTATCGTTGCTGCGGTAGTTGCCCTGATACTCGGCACAAACATAATCGTGTTTTACGGCATCAATGAGGGAGTCCTTGCCGGTAACCTCGACCTTGTGCGGGTAGGTGCAGTTACCGGGGATCTCCAGACAGTCGGCATGGTACAAAGTGAATTTCATTGTGTTACCTCCTCGCAGGTCTCGCTGAAGTAGCGGATTCGGTGTCCCTTCCAAGTCGCTCTCTTGATCTCGGCCTCCATGCCCTCGGAGATCCGGTCACCGAAGACCCACATTTCGGCACATTTACTCAAGATGGCATTCCCGAAGAACAGCCCCAGCTCACGCTCTGTGGGATTGTTGTCGTCAAGGAACTGCGGAAACAGCAGGTGCGGTGCGATGGGAATGTATCCGGCTTCCACCGCAAAACGGCTGTAGCGTCTGGCGGCAGCAGTGTTGTTTTCAATGTCTCCGGCATACAGGCTGCAGATATACACGATGGGCCTGAATGCCCGGAGAGCTTTTTCTTCTTTTTCAATGGCACAGAAGGCTCTGAATGCTGTGGGATCGGCATAGCCCTCTGCGTTTTTGTATTCGGCCATGATAGGCACCTCCAATCTAAAGTTCTCACTAACCACTGGAGGGTTTAGCGGTATTTGAACGAATCAGAATCAATCTTTTTTATAAAACATGGTCTCGTAGCCATCGGCACGGAGTTTGATGCCGTTTGCCCATGGTGGGGTCCGGCCCATCTGCTCACAGAGAACCTTCAGGTCGACGCCGGGGCTGGCTTCGATGACCAGCTCGTCGTGAATGTGCATGGTGATGAAGCAGTGCGACAGGGTCCGCATGGCATAGCAGAGAATGTCACGGGATGTGGCTTGGACAATGTTTTCCACGAGCTTCGGGCCGTAGGTCTCCAGCCGCTCCCATTTCTTTGTGCCGCCGATACCCTCGTAAGTGATGCACTCGCCGCCGAACTGATTAGTGCCGAGCTTGGGCTTCACATAGGAGAGGCGTCTTCCGGACGGGAGTGTAATGAAAAGCATCCCGCTCTGATAACAGAACTTGACGCCGCAGACCTCGCCATTCATGTGGTACTTCACGGCATTCATGGCTGCCCGGTCGATATCCCACCAGAACTTCACGATGTTCTGGTTCGAGTTTCGCCAAGCGGTGACCAGCGGCTGAAGCTCGTCTTCCGAAAGGCCCATCTCCAAGGCCCCCATCGTTTTGAGGGCTCCGACGGAACCGCCATAGCCGAGGGCGAGTTCAGCGATTTTGCCTTTTTGCCGTAGGTGGCCGTTCACGCCGTGCTTCTCAACAGGGACCTTGAACATTTGCGATGCGGAGGCGCAATAGATATCGCCGCCTTTTTCAAAGACCTCCTGACGCCAGAATTCACCTGCGAACCACGCCAGCACTCTGGCCTCGATTGCAGAGAAGTCAGAAACGATAAACTTGTAACCGGACTTCGGAACAAAGGCAGTACGGATCAGCTGCGAGAGCGTATCCGGCACATCTTCGTAGAGAAA
>CALDLZ010000457.1 GCA_937915335.1 uncultured Faecalibacterium sp. | reverse complement strand
GGCATGGCCGGTCACGCCCTCGATAAGCAGGAGCACCACCTTGCCGCCGTCCAGCGCCGGGAAGGGCAGCAGGTTGAAGATGCCCAGGTTCACGGTAATGAGCACCAACAGCTCGAACAGGTCCCGCACGCCGTAGCTTGCCGCCTGGCCGATGGCCGTCACGATGCCCACCGGGCCCGAGAGATCGTTGATGCTCTCCCGGCCCCGCAAAAGGTCGGTCAGCGAGGTAAAGATGATGCGCCCGTAGTAGAGCACGCTGTTGCCCGCTTCCTTTATCACGTTCATCGGTGTTTTTTTGATGCCGTAGACGGTGAAGCCCAGCGTCATGTGGGTCTCGCCGCTGTCATCCTGCCAGGTGTCGAACCGCACGCCGGGCAGCTCGACGGTCTTGCCGTCCCGCAGAACGGTAAAATCGGCGGTGTAGTCCTCGGTGCGCATGAGCTCGTAGAGGATATCGTTCGCCACGAAGCACCGGCGGTTGTTCACGGCAACGATCTTATCCCCCGCCTGCAGGCCGGTCTGGCCGCAGAGGGCGTTCTCGTCCACCTGATAGATGACCTTGCTGGTGATGGGGTCACTCTGGGTGGCGATGAGCGCCACCATGACCACGAAGCCCAGCAGGAAGTTCATAAAGGCACCCGCCGCCATAATGAGCGCCCTCTGCCAGACAGGGGCATCATTTAACGGGATGCCCGCAGGCTTTTCTCCCTCGGCAGGCGTTTCCGTCATGCCAGGGGTTTCCCGATCAGGGGAAGAGCCGCCATCGGCGGCTGAGGGGGTTGACCGTTCCTCCGCCTGCTGGCTCTCAGGGCTCTCCTCCCCTTCCAGGGCCACAAAACCGCCCACAGGCAGGGCACGGATGCTGTACTGGGTGCCCTTGTGCACCCGCTTGCACAGCACCGGCCCCATGCCAATGGAGAACTCGTTGACCTGCACGCCGCAAAGCTTTGCCACCAGGAAGTGTCCGAACTCATGGATGGCGATGACGGCGCTGAACACGAACACCGCGGCAATAAAGGTGATGATGACTGGCATTCTTTCTCCTTACAGATGCGCTCTGACGAAGGCACGGGCCATCTTGTCGCACTCGTACACATCGTCCAGCGTATAGTCGCCGCCAAAGCTGTCGCTGTCCACGACAGCCTCCACCAGACGGCCGATATCGAGGAAGCCGATTTTATCCTCCAGGAAGAGCTTGACGGCCTCCTCGTTGGCACCGTTTGCGGCGCAGGGGCCCAGACCGCCCTTCTTGATGGCCTTCTTGCAGGCGGCCAGGCACCGGAAGGTCTCCTCGTCGGCCACGTCAAAGGTCAGCATTTTCAGGGTGGTGAAATCCAGCTCCGGCACCACGCCGGGCACACGGGCCGGGTAGGTCAGAGCGTACTGGATGGGGATGCGCATATCGGGCACGCCCAGCTGGGCAATGATGGAGTTATCGCTGTACTGCACGGCAGAGTGGACGATGCTCTGGCGCTGCACCACGATCTGAATTTTCTCGGGGGGCAGGCCGAACAGCCAGACCGCCTCGATGAGCTCCAGACCCTTATTCATCAGGGTGGCGGAATCAATGGTGATCTTGGCACCCATATTCCAGTTGGGGTGCTTGAGAGCATCGGCCTTGGTCTTGCCCCGCAGTTCCTCGGTCTTCATGCCGAAGAAGGGGCCGCCGGAAGCCGTCAGTAGAATTTTGGTCAGGCTCTTGGCGCTCTCCTTGTCCTGCAGGCACTGGAAGATGGCGGAGTGCTCGCTGTCCACGGGCAGCAGCTTCACGCCGTGCTTTGTCACGGCCTGGGTCACCAGATGACCGCCCGTGACAAGGCTCTCCTTGTTGGCCAGGGCCAGGTCGTGGCCGCTTTCAATGGCGGTCAGGCTGGCACCCAGACCGGCGATGCCCACCACGCTGTTCAGCACCACGTCGGGGCCATCCATAGCGGCCAGCTCCTTCAGGCCCTCGGGGCCGGTCAGCAGCTTGGGGGCGTTGGCGCGGCCAGCCAGAGCCGCGTCCAGCTTGGCGGCGGCATCGGGGTTGGTCATGCAGACGTACTTGGGGTGGAACTCCTCGATCTGCTCGAGAATTTTATCAACGTGGCTGTGGGCGGAGAGGCCGAACACCTCATAGCCCTGGGCACGGATCACGTCCAGGCTCTGGGTGCCGATGGAGCCGGTAGAACCCAGCAGCGTAATTTTTTTAGACATAAGCTACCTCCTGCATTCAATAATAGAAAACAGCGATGACCACCATGGTGACAAAGGGCGCGATGAACATCACGCTGTCGAAGCGGTCGAGAATGCCGCCGTGGCCCGGGAAGATGGTGCCGTAGTCCTTGATGCCGCACTGGCGCTTGACCACGCTGGCGAACAGGTCGCCGTAGATGCCCAGCACTGCGGCCACGCAGGCCAGCAGGGCAATGACAACGTACATGGAAACGCCGATGTTGGTGCGGGTGAACTCCTCCATCCGGTTGGCGGCGATGGAGTAGATGACCGTGGCGACCACGCCGAACACCATGGTGCCCAGCACGCCGCCAATGGCACCCTCCACGGTCTTTTTGGGGCTGACCACGGGGCAGAGTTTATGCTTGCCAAAAGCTTTGCCCGCGAAGTAAGCGCAGGTATCGCCGCCCCAGGCAAAGCAGAGGATGAGCAGAATAAAGAAGATCGCGTCATAGCCGTAGGTCTCTACCGGCAGCAGCTCCTTCAAACGGATAAAGGAGTAGAAGCAGAAGATGACGATGCCGGAAAACATCACCAGGCCGCTGGTTTTTGCAAAATCCACCTGTGCGTTGCGCACCACCAGATAGATGCCGAAAAACAGCACCATCAGGAAGGAGGCCGGCATGACCAGCCGCCGCCACACCTGATAGCTGGACAGCATGACCAGCAATGTGTAGGGCACGAAGACGCCGTACAGGGGCCACTCCTTTTTGCCGAAGCCCAGGGCCTTGAAGATCTCGTGGATAGCGATCAGGGTGATGGCGGCGATGACAAAATTGAACACGAGGGTGTCAAAGGTGAACAGCACGCCGATCAGGACGAGGATACCCACAGCTGCGGTTATGATACGAGTTTTCATTCAAATTTTCTCCTTTTGGGAATTGCAAGGGTCAGATGCCGCCGAACCGACGGGAACGCCTATTGAACTCCGTGATGGCGGCATCCAGGTCATCACGGGTGAAATCGGGCCAGAGCACATCCATCTCCACCAGCTCGGAGTAAGCGGCCTGCCAGAGCATGAAGTTGGAAAGGCGCTTCTCGCCCGAGGGGCGCAGGATGAAATCGGGGTCCTTCTGGCCTGCGGTGTACATGTGGGCGCTCATCAGCTCCTCGGTGATATCCTCGGGCTTGAGCTCCCCTGTCGCCACCTGAGCGGCCAGCTGCCGGGCGGCCCGCACGATCTCGGGGCGGCCGCCGTAGTTCACGGCGATGTTCAGGGTCATGCCGGCCTTGGCGGCGGAGTCCTCCTCCAGCTCGTTCATCAGCTTCTGGAGCTTGGGGTCCAGCGCGGCCCGGTCGCCCAGGAACTTGATACGGATGTTGCGGTCCTTATAGTTGAAGCCCTTGAGCAGGTACTCGCCGAACAGCTTCATAATGGCGGAGACCTCTTCCAGCGGGCGCTTCCAGTTCTCGGTGGAGAACGCGTAGAAGGTCACGGAAGAGACGCCCAGTTCCTCACAGTAGTTCGCGATATCCTGGAACACGGCAGCGCCCTTTTTGTGGCCCGCGGTGCGGGGCAGGCCCCGCTGCTTGGCCCAGCGGCCGTTACCATCCATGATGATGCCGATGGACAGCCCCTCGGCGAATTCTTTGGGATGCTCCATTGTCCTTTTTCCTCCCTTTGCGGGGCGGTGTTCCCTGCCCCGGTTTCGGCAAAAAGTGCCGCGCACTTCGTTCCAGCGCACGGCACCTCACACTTCCTGTTTCGCCGCGGCGATCAGACGGACATGATCTCCTTCTGCTTTTCCTCAACGGCTGCGTCGATGTTCTTGATATACTTATCGGTCAGCTTCTGGACCTCTTCCTCCATGGTCTTCTGGCTGTCCTCGGTCAGCTCACCGGCCTTCTTCATGGCCTTGGCCTTATCCATGGCCTCGCGGCGGATGTTGCGCACGGCCACCTTGGCCTCCTCGCCCAGCTTGGAGACATCCTTTGCCAGCTGCTTACGACGCTCCTCGTTGGGGGCCGGGAAGTTCAGGCGGATGGTGGAGCCGTCATCAATGGGGGTGATGCCCACGTCGCTGGCCATGATGGCCTTGCTGATGGCACGCAGCAGACTGCGATCCCAGGGGGTGATGGTCAGGGTGCGGGCCTCGCTGACGGCCACGGAAGCCACCTGCTGGATGGGGGTGGGGGCGCCATAGTAGTCCACGCTCACCTTATCCAGAACGGCGGGGTTGGCGCGGCCTGCGCGCACAGCGGCCAGCTCACGGTCCAGATGCTCCACGGAGCTCTTCATCTTTTCTTCAAATGCCTTGGTGTTGCTGCTCATTGTCCTTTTCTCCTGTTTTGTATTGTTCTGTACAGGCTGTGGCAATTGCCGCCTGTTTCATTCTATGGTAGGGGGATGCGGGCTATGCTCAGCCCTCGTAGACCAGAGTGCCCACGTTCTCGCCCTGCACGGCCTTGGCAATGTTGTCGGGATCGGCCAGGTCAAAGACCAGGATGGGGAGCTTGTTGTCACGGCAGAGGGTGGCGGCGGTGCCGTCCATCACGGCCAGACGATCCTCCAGCACCTTGGTAAAGGTCAGGGTATCGTACTTCTTGGCATCGGGGTACTTGTGGGGGTCCTTGTCGTACACACCGTCCACCATGGTGGCCTTGAACATGATGTCCGCGCTCACCTCAACGGCACGCAGGGCCGTGGTGGTATCGGTGGAGAAGAAGGGGTTGCCGGTGCCGCCGCCGAAAATGGCGATCTTACCGGCCTCCATGGCCTTCAGGGCATCCTTGCGGGTAAAGGCGGGGGCCACCTGAGGCATGGTGATGGAGGTGAACACCTCGGTCTCCACGCCCAGCTGCTCCAGCTTGTCGGAGACGGCCAGGGCGTTCATCACCGTTGCCAGCATCCCGATCTTGTCGGCCAGGGTGCGCTCCATCTTGCCGCTGGAGCGGCCGCGCCAGAAGTTGCCGCCGCCCACCACGATGCCGATCTGAACGCCCAGGTCGTGGGCCTTCTTCACGCCGCCGCAGATGGCGTCCATGGTCGGCTCGTCAAAACCGGTGCCCTTCTCGCCGCCCAGGGCCTCGCCGCTGATCTTCAAAAGGATACGCTGATATTTCAATGCCATATCAATACACCACCTAAATCATTTCTCTCACCAGGCCAGAGCTTCCCCTGCCCCTGATTTATTCATCTTATTTTACTATAAAATCCCTTCAAAGTAAACAGGGAAAGTGCGCTTCCGGCCCATTTGATGCGGCAAAGGATACAAAAAGC
>CALDLZ010000456.1 GCA_937915335.1 uncultured Faecalibacterium sp. | reverse complement strand
CGCCGATTTCCAGCGAAGAACGCATGGCGGCATCCTTCTTCTCCTGCTTCTTCTGGGGACGATAAATCATAAAGTAGAGCAGAACCAGCATCAGAGCCAGGGTGAAGAACAGGCTGATGTAGCTTTCGGTAGTAGCAGTCAGAAATTGCATGGGACAAAGTCTCCTCTCAAAATTCAGATAAATTTATTATAACCACTTCTCCTCCCTCTTGCAAGGGAAAACGGAGAAAAAGGTCAAATTCTTGTATCCAGCAGCTTGACATAACGGTCATGGAAAGTGGTAAAGGTGCCGGCATCCAGCTCGTCGCGGATACGCTCCATCAGGTGGTTGTAGAACCACAGGTTGTGCATCACCGCCAGACGCATTCCCAGCAGCTCCTCCGCCTTGAACAGATGACGGATATAGGCACGGGAGTAATTCCGGCAGGCCGGGCAGCCGCAGGTGGGGTCAATGGGACGCTCGTCCCGCTCATACTTTGCGTTCTTGATGTTGATGATGCCACCCCAGGTGTTCAGGTGACCGTGGCGGGCGTTGCGGCTGGGCATGACACAGTCGAACAGGTCCACACCGCGGGAGACTGCCTCGATCATATTGCCAGGGGTGCCGACACCCATCAGGTAGCGGATCTTATCCTTGGGCATGTAGGGTTCAACCTCGCTGATGATCTCGTACATCACCTCGGTAGGTTCACCCACAGCCAGACCTCCAATGGCATAACCATCCAGTTCCAACTCAGCGATTCGCTTCATGTGCTCCACACGCAGATCAGCAAAAGTGCAGCCCTGATTGATGCCGAAGAGCAGCTGATCCGGGTTCGTTGCCTTTCCATCCTGCTTCAGACGGGCCATCTCATCCTTACAGCGCTTGAGCCAGCGGGTGGTACGCTCACAGCTGGCCTTGGAGTACTCATGCTGGGCAGGGTTCTCCACGCACTCGTCAAAAGCCATAGCAATGGTGGAGCCCAGATTTGCCTGGATCTGCATACTCTCCTCAGGGCCCATAAAAATGCGGTGACCATCCAGATGGGAAGCAAAGGTCACACCCTCTTCGGTGATCTTACGCAGTTTGGCCAGGCTGAACCCCTGGAACCCGCCGCTGTCGGTCAGGATGGGGCCATCCCAGCGGGTGAACTTATGCAGGCCACCCATGTCAGCCACCAACTTATCGCCGGGACGCAGATGCAGGTGGTAGGTGTTGCAGAGCATGACCTGGGTGCCGATCTGCTGGAGGTCCTGCGCCGACAGACCGCCCTTGATGGCACCGGCTGTGGCAACGTTCTGGAAGGCAGGGGTCTGCACCGTGCCGTGCACGGTCTTAAACTCACCCCGCCGGGCATTGTGTTCCTGCTTGAGGAGTTTGAAAGTGGTCAAAGAAGGCATAATTCAGGTTCCTTTCTGTGTACGGAAAACAGCCGTACATCCTTGTGCCGCCGGGCAGACGGCAGATTCAGAAGTGCTTGCAAAATCGTTCCAATCAAACGATTCTGTTTCTTTGGGTTTGGCGAGCCGATACTGAAAAATCACAGGATCAACATGGCATCGCCGAAGTCACGAAAACGCACAGGATTCCGCATTTTTAAGACATATCGTATTGCAAAAAATTAAGGCTGTTTTCCTATTAACATATTCAATTCGTAGAAGGCCAAAAAGAAAGCCCCGCGCGGGGCTTTCTCTGAACCTTAGGGGACAGATTTGTTCATCCGGCATACCGCTGGAGATTGTCCCAGTCAATGTCGGCTTCATCAACAAAGCCGCTTTCTTCGGCCTTCTTGATTTCGTCAGCTTCTTCTGGAGTAACCTTCGTGAAGTCGGGATCCAAAGTTCTTACATCGGTGCTGTACATAACTGCCATCATATCAATCAAGCGGGTTTCTTTCCAACGAGTTCTTCGACTTCGGAAAGTGTAAGGCCAGTGTACTTGGCAACCTTCTCGCAAGGAACACCATCAGCGAGCATTGTCAACGCACTTCTCAGTGCATTCTTTCGCTCACCCTCGCGGAGCGACTCATCTCTCATTTTTTCCATAGCTCTGCACATAGAAGACACTCCCCCATTATGCAGTCTGCTTAGTATCTAACGCTCTGACCTCTTCAATGGACAGACCCATTGCGTCGGCAATCTCCTGATAAGACAGCTTTCCGCCCATGAGCAGACGCTTCGCTCCTTCTGTTGCTTTCTTTCGCTCACCTTCACGGAGCGACTCATCTCTCATTTTTTCCATAGCTCTGCACATAGTTGCCACTCCCTTCGTATCTTCCTTGAAATAGCGCACCCGGTCAGCCAAGACAGAATAGCGCATATCGGCTGGATTGGTGCAGGAAAAATCGTGCATTAGCTTTCCGAGATTGGTTTCATCCTTAATCTGTGAGTTCACATAGATAATATGCGCCTCATCTTCAAAGACTTCACCTGTTTCGCGGACAACCCGGTCGATATGGTAAATCGGCAAGTCACGCTTCAGTACATCATTTTCGGTGATGAAGATGACGTAGGTTTCGTTCAGGGCGTTGTAGCTGTCACCGGGTTCGGTTACATTGGCATCCAAAAGGCTGCTGTTGT
>CALDLZ010000455.1 GCA_937915335.1 uncultured Faecalibacterium sp. | reverse complement strand
CCCGCCGCCTACTGCTTGGGAAGCAGTCGCTCTACCGGATGAGCTAACCCTGCATATTGCTCTATTAGTGTAGCAAAGCGCAGCGCTTTTGTCAACTGTTTTTTCTGTCGAAACCTGCCGGGCGGAAAAAACTTGCTTTTTGCGCCAGTTGCTTTATAATGAAAGGTAGACTTACACAATGGAAGGAACTCTACATGATCTTTGTGCCTATGCTGCATTATATGCGGAACAAAAATTCATTCAGCGGCAACGAGGACGGGATGCGTTATCTCATCACCCCAGGCAAGCGCGCCGTGCCCGACCCGGACGGCGGCGAGGATGCCAAAAAGGAAGAGGGCATCATCACGGTGGATGTCTGGCCCGAGCCCTGGACGCTGGACAAGACCGACCCGGCCTTGCGACGGCGGGAGGTCTTCCCCCTGACCGAGGAGGGCCGCGCGGCGGTTGCGGATTATCTGAACAACGCTTACAACGCCGAGATCGAGCGCTGGAAGGCGCACCCGTCCATTCTGGACTGTGACCCTTGGACCCCGCCCGCACCGGAGCCGGATGCTGAGCCGCAGAAATAAGGAGCACTATGATCTATCGACTGAAAGAACTCAAGGGCGACACCATCCCGGTGCCCCAGCTGATTTTTTCCAAGCTGGGCATCGCCGAGGAGTACAACGTGCGTGTCGCCCTGTACGTGCTGGCTACCGGAATCACCGACCCGGAAAAGATCTGCGCCGACCTGAAACTCCGCAGTAAGATAACCGCCGAGAGCGCGCTGGCTTTTTGGGCCGGCGCGGGTCTGCTGGAACGTTACGAGGAGAACGCCGCCCCGGGCGAGGAGCCCACAGCTCCCGCCCCCATGACCTGGGCCGAGATCGCGGCGGCAAGCCGCACTGACCCCATGATCTCCTCCCTCATCGACTGCGCGCAGACCAGCTTTGCCCGCCCTCTGACCCATCCCGAGATGGAGAAGCTGGTAAACTTTTATGTGCAGGATGCTTACGCGCCCGAAACGGTCATGCTCTGCGTTGCCTATGTAGCCAGCCGGGGCAAGCGGACGATGGGCGCTGTCAGCCATGAATTGAAGGTCTGGCGCGCTGAGGGCGTGGAGACCGGCGAGCAGGCAGACGCGCACTTACAGCTGCTGGCCCTGCGCACCCAGCGGGAACAGTACGTCTGCGGCCTGCTGAACATCTCCGACACCGAGCTGACCCTCGGCGGGCGCAAGGCCATTGCCCGCTGGTACGAAGTTTACGGCTACGACGATGCCATGGTGCAGGAAGCCGCCATCCAGGCCGGGCCCAAGCGGGATCTCTGGTACTGGAACAGCATCCTCAAAACCTGGAACGCCAAGGGTCTGCGCACCATTCACGATGTGCGGGGTCCGGTGGCCGGGGCAGGTGCCAGCCGGAATCTCCGGGTGGATCGCGCCGAGCCCAGCGGAAACGATTTTCTCAAGAACGCTGTCCGCCGCCGTCCGCTCAGGAAAAAGACGGATGCGCCTGCAGAATAAGGAGCTTTTATGCGTACCAAACAGGAACTTTATCAGGATGCCATGCGCACGTTGGCCCTGCGGCGGCAGGTCGCCCGGGCCAACGCCGAGGATGCCCGGGCCGAAGCCGAAGCCGCCATCCCTGCCCTGCGTCATGCCGAGGACGAGGTGCGGGTGCGGGGCATCCGCTGTGCACTGGCGGGCGCTTCCGGCAAAGACCGCACCGAAGCCGCCGCCGCCCTGAGCAAGGCCAAACAGGAGCTCACCGCCCTGCTGGCCGCCAGCGGCCGCCCGGCTGACGCGCTGGAGCCGAAATTTACCTGCAAAAAATGCCAGGATACCGGCAGCTTTGAGGGCCGCACCTGCGAGTGCGTCCACAAGCTGATGCAGGATCTCCGCCGGGAGGAGATCGAGGCACTTTCCAGCCTGTCCATTTCCAGCTTTGACACCATGGAGCTGCGGTACTACCCCAACACTATGGATGAAAAGCTGGGCGAGCCCATCCGCACCTACATGGGCGGCCTGCTGGACGATCTGCGCAGCTATGCCGAGGAATTTGACCACAACAGCGAGAGCCTGATGCTCTTCGGCAATGCTGGTCTGGGCAAGACCCATGCCGCCCTTGCCATTGCAGGCATTGTGCTGCAAAAGGGCTTTGACGTGATCTATGTTTCCAGCCCGGACTTTTTCGGCAAGCTGGAAGCCTTACATTTCGGTTCTGATCCTGGCGGTGAGGAAGAGACTCTGCTCCAGACCGCCGCCGGTGCCGACCTGCTCATCCTGGACGATCTGGGCACCGAGTTCAATTCCAGCTTCTTCCTCAGCACCCTGTACAGCCTGCTGAACAACCGGCTGGGGGCAAAGCTGCCCACCATCGTCACCACCAACATCACCGATGGCGCTCTTTTGGAAAAGCTGTACACCGAAAAAATTTCCAGCCGCCTTTCCTCCTTTGTCCCCTGCCTGTTCGTGGGCGAGGACATTCGGGGCCTGAAAGCGGCGGAATAAATATAAGGAGGTTTCCCCATGAGCTTTGAACGCACCACGCCCTGCGGCGTGATCTCCGGCACGGATTGTCAGTGGCCGGGCATCGCCGC
This sequence comes from uncultured Faecalibacterium sp., assembly GCA_937915335.1. Classification (GTDB taxonomy): domain Bacteria; phylum Bacillota; class Clostridia; order Oscillospirales; family Ruminococcaceae; genus Faecalibacterium. The sequence goes on along the minus strand of CALDLZ010000455.1, from coordinate 2,764 downwards.
TTACAAGGGCATCCGCTACGCCACCGCCGGGCGGTGGGAGTACCCCACCCCTGTCACCCACTGGGAGGGCATCTATGATGCCACCCAATACGGTGCCTGCTGCTACCAGCCCCGCTCCTTCTACAACGAAGCCGAGACCAGCGCCAAGGCGTTCTACTACAACGAGTTCCGCAAGGGCGAAACTTACACTTACAGCGAGGACTGCCTGTTCCTGAACATCTGGACCCCCGCCAGCGCCACCCCCGAGGATAAGCTGCCGGTCATCTTCTACATCCACGGCGGCGGTTTCACGGGCGGCTGCGGTCACGAGAAGCACTTCGACGGCCCCGTTTGGCCCACCAAGGGCTGTGTGGCCGTGACCATCAACTACCGCCTGGGACCCATGGGCTTTGTCTGCCTGCCCGAGCTGGCCGAGGAGGCCGGCTTTACCGGCAACTACGCTTTCATGGATCAGCTGGCCGCCCTGCAGTGGGTGCGGAAAAACATCGCAGCCTTCGGCGGCGACAAGGACAACATCACCATCATGGGCCAGAGCGCCGGTGCAATGAGCGTCCAGCAGCTCGTCCTCTCCCCCATCACCAGGGGCCTGTTCACCAAGGCTGTATTGAGCAGCGGCGGTGGCGTGAGCAAGATGCTGGTGGCAAAGCCCGCCGAGGCCCATTACCCGTTCTGGAAACAGGTCATGGAAGCCGCCGGGTGCAAGACGCTGGCCGAGTTCCGCGCCCTCGAGCCCGCCAAGCTGTTTGCCGCTTGGGATGCCACCCGTACTCAGCCCCAGCTCAAGGGTCTGGGCTGTGAGCCCGTGGTGGATGGCCGCTTCCAGATCAAGACCGGCCCCGAGACGCTGGCCGCCAACGAGCAGCACCATATCCCCTACCTGATCGGCATGACCAGCGAGGACATCGTCCCGCCCTACCTCTACCAGATGGCCCACGACTGGTGCACCCAGAACCCCGATACCTACGGCTGGTTCTTTGACCGTCAGCTCCCCGGCGATGACCACGGTGCCTGGCATTCCAGCGACCTGTGGTACTGGTTCGGTACGTTGGAGCACTGCTGGCGTCCCTTCACCGAGAAGGATACCGCCCTCAGTGCCCAGATGGTGGATTACCTGACCACCTTTGCCAAGACCGGTGACCCCAACGGCGCGGGCCTGCCCCAGTGGCAGCCCACCACCGCCGCCCAGCCTGATTTCCTGTGCCTGGGCGAGGGACCCACCCACATGGGCAGCGTGGATGTCCAGAAGCTGATGTGGACGATGCAGAACGTCAAGGCTGTGGGCGAATAAGCTCTGCCCTCCCAAAACCAAACAAAAACAAGATCCCCCGCCGTAAGCGTGCCAGGACACGTCTTGCGGCGGGGGATCGTTTTATGCTTTCTTCTTCAAATAATACCCAATGCCAATGACATCCGCCAGGGCCCAGCCGATGGGCACGCTGAGCCAGATACCGGTCACACCCAGCGGGGTGGCGGAGAGCAGGTAGGCCAGCGCCACACGGGTGCCGAGAGAAGCGATGGTCAGGATGACCGACATGCCCGGCTGATTGATGGCACGGTAGTAGCCATAAAGCAGGAACAGCGTGCCGATGCCAATATAGCAGGCCCCCTCGATGTGGAGGTAGTGCACACCCGCCAAGATGATCTCGGTCTGGGACAGGTCGATGAAAACGCCCATAAGCGGGGCGGCAAAGGCACAGACCAGCACGCTGATGATAATGCAGAACACCGCGCTGGTCAGCCCGGCACTGTGGATACCCTTTTTGATGCGGTCAGGCTGGTTTGCCCCGTAGTTCTGGGCAACATAGGTCGAGAAGGCGTTGCCGAAATCCTGCACCGGCATATAGGCAAAGGAGTCGATCTTCACCGCCGCCGCAAAGGCCGCCATGATAACGGTACCAAAGCTGTTGACCAGACCCTGCACCAGCAGGATGCCGAAATTCATAATGGACTGCTGAACGCTGGTCATCACCGATAGGTTCAAAATGTTGGCAAGGTTCTGCTTGTCCCACTTACAGTCGGTACGCTTGAGGCAGAGCTGCGGGAACTTTTTCAGGGTGTAGAGCCCGATGCCCACGCCCGACACATACTGGGAAAAGACCGTGGCCCCGGCGGCCCCCTTTACGCCCCAGTGAAGCGCCAGGACACAGACCAGATCCAGGATCACGTTCAGGATCGCCGACACGGCCAGAAACGCCAGCGGCACCATGGAGTTACCGATGGCCCGCAGGAGGTTGGCGAAAAAGTTATATAAAAATGTCGCCACAATGCCCAGAAAGATGATAAGCAGATAATCCTTCATCAGCGGGCGAAGCTCCGTGGGCACCCGCAGCACCCAGAGGATGCCGTCCATGCCCAGATAGACCAGCAGGTTGAGCACCAGCGCAATGCCCGCAATGAGCACGAAGGACTGAAACACGCTCTGCCGCATTTTATCGGTCTCGCCGCTGCCATACTGCATGGAGACCGCCGCACCGCTGCCCATGCACAGACCCAGCAGGATGGAGGTCAGGAAGGTCATCAGGGTGTAGGAGGACCCCACCGCCGCCAGCGCGTCCGCGCCGAGGAAGCGGCCCACCACCCAGGTGTCGGCAATGTTGTACATCTGCTGCAGCAGGTTGCCGAACATCAGCGGCAGGGCAAACAGCAGAATATTTTTCGTAATAGGGCCTTGGGTCAAACTACGCTGCATGGAGTCTGATTCTCCTTTTTTCGCAATTTCTCAACAGAATTTTTCACGGTATTCTTTTGGGGTGCAGTGCTTGAG
>CALDLZ010000454.1 GCA_937915335.1 uncultured Faecalibacterium sp. | reverse complement strand
TGGAAAAGCTTCGCCTTTACTCTGACCCCGCCTGTGCCGACCTGCTGAAAGCGGCGGCGGCTCACTTCGGGTTACAGCCGGATCAGATCATGCCCGGCAATGGCAGCGACGAGAACCTTTTCTTTGCGCTGCGGGCCTTCTGCGATGAGACCCATCCGCTGGCCTATGCCGATATTACTTACGGCTGCTACGGCGTGTGGTGCGGGCTGATGCACATTCCCAGCCATAGTATCCCGCTGAAAGAGGACTTCACTCTCGACCCCGCCGATTACTACGGCCTGAACGAGACCATCGTCATTGCCAACCCCAACGCCCCCACCGGTCTGGCCCTGCCCCGCAGTGCCATTGAGGGCATTCTCAAGGCCAACCCCAACAATGTGGTCATCGTGGACGAGGCGTACGTTGATTTTGGCGGCGAGAGTTGTGTGCCCCTCATCGACCAATATGAGAACCTGCTGGTGGTGCAGACCTTCTCGAAGTCCCGCCAGCTGGCCGGCGCGCGGCTGGGCCTTGCCATGGGCAATGCCGGCCTGATCGCTGACCTGAACCGGGTCAAGTTCAGCCTGAACCCCTACAACATCAACCGCCTGACCCTGAAAGCCGGGCAGGCCGCACTGGAAGATACTGCCTATTTTGATAAGACCCGTGCGGCCATCATCGAGACCCGCGCCTGGACAAAACAACAGCTGGAAGCCCGGGGCTTTGCGGTGCTGGATAGCCGCTCCAATTTCCTGTTTGCCTCTACCCAAAAGAAAAATGGCGGCGAATTGTACAAGAAGTTGAAGGAAAAGGGCGTTCTGGTGCGCCACTTCGATGCCCCGCGCATTGAAAACTGGCTGCGCATCACCATTGGAACGCCGGAGCAGATGCGGATTTTCCTGAACACCCTCGACAAAATTATGGAGGAATGACCCATGCGGGAAGTGACACTGGAACGCAACACCAACGAGACCCAGATCGAGCTGACCCTGAATCTGGATGGCGCGGGCCGCTATGAGGTAGACACCGGGTGCGGTTTCCTGAACCACATGCTGGAACTCTTCGCCCGGCATGGCCGGTTTGACCTGGTACTCACCTGCCACGGCGACGTGGAGGTGGACTACCACCACACCGCCGAGGACATCGGCATCGCGCTGGGTCAGGCCTTTGCCAAGGCTCTGGGTGAGATGCGGGGCATCCAGCGGTACGGCAACTTCTACCTGCCCATGGATGAAGCACTGGTGCTCTGCGCGGTAGACCTTTCGGGCCGGTGCACCCTGAACTGGGATGTCCACTGCAAGACCGAAAAGGTGGGGGACTTTGATGTAGAGTGCGCTTCGGAGTTCTGGCTGGGCTTTGCCCGCAATGTGCCTGCTACTGTCCACTTTGTACAATTTGCAGGGGAGAATACCCACCACATCCTCGAGGCCTGCTTCAAGGGGGCGGGCCATGCGCTGGCCGCGGCGGTCGCTATCGATGCCGCCCACCGGGATGAGATCCCCTCCACGAAAGGACTGCTGGTATGATCGCGATCATCGATTACGGCGTAGGCAACCTGTTCAGCCTGAAGTCCAGTCTGGCCCATCTGGGACTGGATGCTATTGTCACTGCCGATGCGGAGACCATCCGCAAGGCGGATCGGCTCATCCTGCCCGGCGTGGGTGCCTTTGGGGACGCTATGGCAAAGCTGGAGGCCACCGGTCTTGTGCCTGTCATCCAGGAACAGGCAAAGGAAAAGCCCCTGCTGGGCATCTGCCTGGGAATGCAGCTGCTCTTTGAAAAAAGCTATGAGTACGGAGAACATGCGGGTCTGGGCTTTATCAAAGGCGAGGTCTGCCCGATGGAACCCGATTTGAAGGACAAGAACCTCAAGGTGCCGCAGATCGGCTGGAACGCCCTGCATATCGTCAGGGATGACCCGCTGTTCCGGTACATCAAAGAGGGCGAGTACGTTTATTACGTCCACAGCTATTACGGCAAAAATTGTACCGAGAGTACACTGGCTGTCAGTGATTACTCGATCCCTGTCACCGGCGTGGTGAAGGCGGGCCGTATTTACGGCACCCAGTTTCACCCCGAGAAGAGCGGGGAGACGGGGCTGCGCATCTTGAAGGCGTTTGCAGAATTGTAAAGAGGAACGAATCAAACCCCTCAGTCACGCTTTGCGTGACAGCCCCCCTAATAGTGGGGCCTTTGGCATAAAGGGGAACTTGCAGGGCTTTCCGCAGCGCCAGGGCCGCCCCTACTAGGGGCGGTGGCAATGCGTCAGCATTGACGGTGGGGTTAGACAGAGCAGAAGTGAATCTTAGGAGGAAGCCATAGATGAATCTATTCCCAGCCATTGACCTGCGGGACGGCAAGGTGGTCCGCCTGACCCAGGGCGATTACGACCGCATGACCGTCTACGGGGAGGATCCCTGTGCGCAGGCCCGGCAGTTTGTGGAAGCCGGGGCAAAATATCTCCATGTTGTCGATCTGGACGGCGCAAAGGACGGCACCCTTTCCAACTATGATACCATTGCCGCGCTGGCAAAGCAGGGCGGCTTGTACATTGAGGTCGGCGGCGGCATCCGCACCGAGGAACGCATCGAGAAGTATCTTTCTCTGGGTGTGGGCCGCTGCATTCTGGGCAGCGTGGCCGTGACGGATTTTGATTTCACGGCTAGGATGCTGCAAAAGTACGGTGACAAAATTGCTGTGGGCGTGGATGCCAAGGATGGCTCTGTTGCCATCCACGGCTGGAAGGAGGTCAGCGCCGAAAGGGGCGTGGACTTCTGCAAGCGTTTGGCTGAGGCCGGATGCAAGGCCATCATCTACACCGACATTGCCCGGGACGGTGCTATGCAGGGCACCAATCTGGAGCTGTACCGTCAGCTGGCAAAAGAGGTGCCCGGTGTGGCCTTCACGGCCAGCGGCGGCATCTCCTCGGAAGCCGAGCTGCTGGAACTGAAGGGGATCGGTACCGCAGCCGCCATTCTGGGCAAGAGCCTGTACACTGGGACGCTGGATCTGAAACATTGTGTAGAACTGGTGCAGAAATAAACGGGGAGGAACGCAATATGATCACGAAACGCATCATTCCCTGTCTGGACGTGCGGAATGGCCGGGTGGTCAAGGGCACGAATTTCGAGGGCATCAAGGATGTGGCCGACCCGGTGGAGATGGCCCGGATGTACAATGCCGCCGGTGCCGACGAGCTGGTGTTCTACGATATCACCGCCAGCTTTGAGGGACGTGCCCTTTTTACCGACATCTTAACGCAGGTGGCCAGTGAAATTTTTATCCCGCTGACCGTGGGCGGCGGCATCAACACGCTGGAGGATTTCGACCGGGTGCTCAAGTGCGGGGCTGATAAGGTCAGCGTCAACTCGGGTGCTCTGCGCAACCCCGCCCTCATCCCGGCGGCGGCCCAGCGCTACGGCAACCAGTGCGTGGTGCTCTCCGCTGACGTGAAGCGGGTAAACGGCCAGTTCCGGGTGTTCGCCAAGGGCGGCCGAGAGGATACCGGCCGGGACGCGCTGGACTGGATCTCCTGGTGCGTTGACCACGGGGCGGGTGAAATCTGCCTGAACAGCATTGACACCGACGGTGTCCGCACCGGCTTTGACCTCGAGATGCTGGATGCCGTGGCCGCCCGGGTGAATGTGCCCATCATCGCCAGCGGCGGCGCGGGCAAGAAAAAGGATTTCCTTGAGCTGTTCCACCACAAGGGCATCGACGCGGGCCTTGCGGCGGGCATCTTCCACCAGAAGCTGTTGACCATCCACGACTTGAAAACCTACCTGAATGAAAATGGCATCGAAATGCGGCTGTAAGCTCTTGCGTTTCGGCCGACTTTAGGATAAACTGTAAGTGATCCCCTTTTGGGGAGGGAGTATTGACCATGGAACTGAAATTTGATGAAAAGGGCCTCATTCCTGCCATCGTGCAGGACCACTACACCAAAGAGGTGCTCACCCTCGCCTACATGAACGCCGAGACGCTGGCACTGACCATCGCCGAGGGCCGTACCGTGTTCTGGAGCCGGAGCCGTCAGGAGATCTGGCGCAAGGGTGACACCAGCGGAAATGTCCAGCATGTGGTGTCCATTACCGCCGACTGCGACAAGGACGCACTGGTGGTAGAGGTGGTCAAGGATGGCCCCGCCTGCCACACCGGTGCCGAGAGCTGCTTCTTCAACGAGGTGTATGTCTCGCCGGAACTCAAGCAGTTCAGCTGGCAGGGGCTCTATGAGCTCATCAAGGGCCGCAAGACAGACCCCAAGGAGGGCAGCTACACCACCTACCTGTTCGAGAAGGGCAAGGAGAAGATCCTCAAAAAGGTGGGCGAGGAGTGCACCGAGGTCATCATTGCGGGCGAAAAAGAGGACAAGGCTGAGACCATCTATGAGATCAGCGATCTGGCTTACCATGTGCTGGTGCTGATGGTGCAGGCAGGCATCACGGTGGAGGATATCACCCGTGAACTGGAAAAACGACACGTCATTGACCACAAGGTCAAACAGGAAAGGATGCAGTGATTTAGTTATGGCAGATTACAGGAAGTCCAGCGTTCATTGCCACTCGACGATGTGCGACGGCAAAAATACCTTACAGGAAATGGCCAGCGCCGCATGCGCGCAGGGCCTGACAACGCTGGGCTTCTCCGGCCATAGCTACACCCAGCGGGATCGTGAATACTGCATGAGCCCCAGCCGTACCGCCCAGTATAAGGCCACCATCGCAAAGCTCAAGGCCGAGTACAAGGGCAAGGTGGACATCCTCTGCGGCATCGAGTGGGATTCTCTGAGCGAGGACAAGCCCGAGAGCTATGATTACTGGATCGGTGCGGCCCATCATCTGTACGGCAAAAATACCGGCAAGTATTACGAGATCGATTTCCGTCCCCAGGACTTGCACGACTGTATTTTTGATGATTTCGACGGCGACCCGCTGGCCGCTGTGGAAGCCTACTTCGCCGAGGTGGAGAAGGTTGCCGCCAAGGGCCCGGACATTCTGGCCCACATCGACCTCATCAAGAAGCTGAACGGCGAGGGCGAGTTCTTCGACGAGGAGTCTCCCCGCTACAAGGCCGCGGCCCGCAAGGCTCTGCAGGCCGCTAAGGAAAACAACTGCCTGCTGGAGGTCAACACCGGCGGCGTGTACCGCGGCTACCGCAAGGACTTCTACCCCAGCGCATGGATGCTGGAGGAGTGGAACAAGATGGGCGGCAAGGTCATCATCACCTCCGACTCCCACGATGTTTCCAGCCTGACCTTTGGCTTTGATGAAGCCGCCGCCGCCATCAAGGCTGCTGGCTTTACCAGTGTGCAGGTGCTCACCGGCAACGGCTTTGAGACCCAGGAACTGTAAGAACAATTGAATCAGAGGGCTGCTGTGTCTTGTGCATGGCAGCTCTGTTTTTGTGAGGAGATCTATGACCCAAACTGCGAAAAAATCCCCCTTCAGCATGAATGTTGATCTGATGCACGGCCCCATCTTCAAGAGCCTGATCCTGTTCATGCTGCCTATCTTCGTCTCCAACCTCTTCCAGCAGCTGTACAACACTGTGGATACCATGATCGTGGGCAATGTACTGGGCGATACCGCTCTTGCCGCCATTGGCTCCTGCGGTTCGATCTACGAGCTTCTGGTCGGTTTCGGCCTCGGTATCGGCAACGGCCTTGCAATCGTTGCAGCGCGCTCTTACGGAGCCCAGGATCACGACCTGCTCAAGCGCACCGTGGCGGGCTCGCTGGTCATCGGTCTGGCGGCATCGGTCTGCATCACGCTGGCGGGTGTGCTGGGCCTGCGTTCCCTGCTCGTTCTGCTGGACACCCCGGCGGAAATACTGGAGGATGCCTACCGCTACATCCTGACCATTGATCTGGGCGTGATCGTCATGTTTGCCTATAACCTCTGTGCCGGGCTTCTGCGTGCCATCGGCAACAGTGTGATGCCGCTGGTGTTCCTGCTTATCTCCTCGGGCCTGAACGTGGCGCTGGACCTGCTCTTCATCGCAAAGCTGGGCATGGGGGTGCAGGGCGCTGCCGTGGCAACGGTCATCTCGCAGGGTGTTTCGGTGGTGCTCTGCATCTTCTACGTCTTTGCAAAGGTGAAGATCCTCCTGCCGGAAAAGCAGCACTTCAAGGTGGGCAGCCACCTCTACTGGGAGCTGTTCAGCCAGAGCATCTCCATGGGCCTGATGAGCAGCATCGTCTCGGCGGGCTCGGTGGTGCTGCAGTATGGCATCAATGGTCTGGGCACGCTGGTCATTGCGGGCCATACCGCAGGCCGGAAGCTCTTCGCCTTTACCGATATGCCGGTCATGGCCATGGCGTCGGCGGGCTCCACCTTCGTTTCCCAGAACTACGGCGCAAACCAGCCCCAGCGTGTCCGCAAGGGGATGAAGGAGATCTACCTGTATTCTGTCTGCGTGGCGGTGGTGGCCGTCATTCTGATGCACTTCAGCGCCGAGTGGCTGGTGCGGTTCGTCTCGGGCTCCACTGAGCCGGTGGTGCTGGAAAACGGCGCGCGGTATCTGCTCTGGAACGCCCCCTTCTACTCGGTGCTGGGCGTTCTGCTGGCCACCCGCTATGCGCTGCAGAGCCTGGGCCAGAAGGTCTTGCCCCTCTTCTCCAGCGTCATCGAGCTAGTGGGCAAGATCGTGTTCGTCATCTTCCTCATCCCGAAGTTTGCCTATAACGCCGTCATCCTCTGTGAGCCCGTCATCTGGTGTTTTATGGCGGCTTACCTCGTTGCAGTATATCTGCATGACCCGTTTGTGTTCCCGAAGAAAAAATAAGACGTAAAATCAAAAGGCGCTGCCAACGGCAGCGCCTTTTTGCGGTCATAATTGATTTTTATGTGCACGTTTTTCTGCGATTCGGTAAACCTCGTCATCAGCGCGGGCACCAATGACAATGACTAACATTTCGGTTTCAGTTTGAATCAGCTTGTAAACGACTCGGAGCCCGGCATTTTTCAGTTTGATTTTGAACAGCCCGGATAAATCTGTGCCGCCCTTATTGCCAAGGGGCTTTCCGTAACCGCCCTCGTAGATGGATACGGGATTCTGCACGACTTTGGCCAACGCTTTCATAATGAGAAGTTTCTGGCTGCCTGCGAGCTTTTCAAAGTCTTTTTGCGCCTCCGGCAAATATTTCAGCGTCCAGTTCATTCCAGCTCAACCTCGTCCAGAGCGGCGAGGTCAGCTTCGGACAGGCCGCTCTGCCGATAGACCTCTTCGGCGGGAACAGCCTTTGCAGGGTCAAAATGCTGCATCCGCTCGGCGGCAATAGTAGCGAGCTTGGCATCGTTGACCTCGTCGATCAGTCGCAGGTACTCTTCCGGAGAGAGCAGAACACACTCTGGCGTGTTATTTTTCATTACCACTTTTGCACCCTGCTGACGGACTTCTTCAAAAACCTTTCCGGCCAGTCCACGGTTGAACAGGGAAATCGGGACGGTACTTCTCAAAGCGCCAGTGACATCTACCATTTGTCGCACCTCCATTCTTTTTCACTTTGAGTATATGCGATATCGCTGAAAAAGTCAATGGATTCAACAGTGAATCAACTGATAAAAATAAACCACAACACCCCGCCATGCGGAAGAGCAAAGCATTCCAAACACGGCGGGGTGCGGGAGGTTGATGAAAATATCAGGTTAGAGGGCCGAATAGCCAAAGCTGTTGACCAATGCATCGATATGCTGGCCTGCCTTGCACATGGGGCACTCACGGGAGTCGAAGCTGGCATAATCGGGCAGGTTGGACGGGTCAAAAATAGAGGTGACCGGGATACCCAGGCACTCGGTGGCGGTGGCGAAGATGGCGCTCAGGCCCGCCACGGTACCGCCGTAGTAGTTGACTGCCTCAATGGCGGCCTGCACGGTGTAGCCGGTGGTGATGGAAGCAGCCAGGATCAGCACATGCTTGCCCTTGACCATGGGGGCCAGATTGTCGCGCAGGATGATCTGGCTGCCAGTGGTGTATTCCGGGGTAATGACGTAAATGGTCTGGTGGGCGTTCATGTTGGAAAAGCCGTCCTTGGTCAGCTCGTTGGCAAGGCAGGTACCAATGACCTGGGTGCCGTCCAGGCAGAGGACGGTATCCACAATGGTGTTATGCTGATAGGCAGCAACCAACTCCTTTGCCACGGCCTTTGCCTCGGAAAGGCGGGACTTCTGGGTGGTGACATCGATATAATAGTTGATGTGGCTGTGGCTGGTTGCGAAATGGCCCTTTGCCACACGCAGGAACAGATTGCTCTTGTTGGTGGGAAGCTTTACCATGTTGATCATAACTGCAACACTCCTGTTCTATCAAACTGCGGCCCGCAGGCCGTCTCAGGGCGGAAACACAAACAGCGCGGCGGCGCATTGCCGCTGCGCTCCCATCCTTTTCCATAAACCTATTGTATCTGAAAATGCTTCTGTACACAAGATACAGAATTGCTGAAAATTCAAAGTAAAATTAAGATACTTTGCTAAAGCGTGGAGCGCAAAAAAGCCGCCCGGCAACGCCGGACGGCTTTTACTGTACTTGGAGAAATTACTCAGTCGTAGTAGAATTAGCAGCAACAGTCAGCTGCCAGTTCAGGGAATACTCGTTGTACTGCAGGTCGGGGCAGTAGGTCAGTACGACAGAACCGCCCTCTTCCAGACCGGACAGACCGGTAACAGTGACATAACCGGAAGAGGAATTGCCCTTCTTCAGGTTGGTATTGTACAGGTCAGCATCGACGGCAACGGTATACTTCTTGACGGTGCTGCCATCCTTGCTGGAAACGGTGACCTTGAAGTTGTTGGGGTTGATGGAAACCGGATTGGTACGGTTGGCAGTAACCTTGAAGGGGAATGCAATCTCTTTAGTAGAGGTGGTCACCTCGGGAGCGGTATACTTCTTGGTGGATTCATCGTAAGTGCCCATCTCGGCAGTAGTCTGCAGAATGGTCATGGAACCAGCGCCCTCTTTGAGCAGGTTATAGGAATCCCCCTGAGACTCACAGCCGGAGAACAGGCTGGCACCCGCAACGGCCACGGCTGCAACGGCGGTATATTTCAGGAAAGAGCGGCGAGAAAATGCTAACGACATAATCGTTCCTCCTTTATGATGTGCAAAACACACGGAAATGCCCAAAGGCTCTGCCTATACAATAGGCGAAACGGGGGCGATTGTCAATGGTTTTCACAAAACTTTTGTGAAACTTTCCCACCGCCGCCGTGCAAATCATACGAAATTTCGTCCTGATTTACTGGGCCTTGGTCAGGTCAGAAGCATTGATGGTGAAGTTCAGGGTCTTGCCGGTCACAAAGGTCGGGGTGTAGGTAACGGTGATCTGCTGCCAGTTGGTGGGCACCATGCAGACCAGCTCAATGTAGCCTGCGCCCTGCGGGGGCAGGGTAGGAGCGTCAGAGAAGCTTTCGGAAGCGCTGTCGTACAGAGAGATATAAGCGCCGCCCTCGGCAGCCTGACCATCGCAGGAGAAAGCAAAGTCGGTGGTGGAGGCCGCCAGAGCGTGGAAGTAACCAGCGGTATTGGCGGCGATCTGGTCAGCGGTATCCAGAGGATAAGCTGCCTCGATCTCCAGAATGTTCTGCGCGCCGATGGCAAAGGTCTGATCGCTGGAACGGTTTGCGGCGGTGATCAGCATGGCGATATACTCGTGGCCGGCAGTGTCGGGTGCGCTGGCCAGGGTAAAAACGCTGGTCAGCTGGACAGCCAGGTTGTTCCAGTTACTGATCTTATCACCGACCTTGACCTCGACGGTGCTGTTATCACCCTGGCAGCCGCCCAGCAGGGAAGCTGCGCCCAGAGCGACGGCAGAAGCACCGGTGACCTTGAGGAAGGTGCGGCGGGAAATCTTGTTCGACATAAAGCTTGCCTCCTTAATCAATGGCAAAAGTCTTTTCCTTCATTACTTCGTTTATAACATGTTTTTCCTGTAATTGCAAGGTTTTGGACAGAGAATTAACAGGAGTTTCACACAGGCGCTTACTGTCTGGGGTCCAGACCGCGGACATGGGTCTCGCTGGTCTTGATGAGGTTCAGCAGGCTGGGGGTAAACAACGGGTATTCCCGGGTCAGGCTCTCGGTGGTCATGGCAAGGCAGGACGGATCCTTTACGCCCTCGGCACCGTTCAGGTCCTCACCGGCCAGCAGATCCGCCACATTGCTTTCGCTCATCCGCATCACGGCATCAGAGTAGCCGGGCCAGCGGCGGGCCTCCACACTGAACAGACTCTGGGCATTGTGGGGCTCGGCGGAATACAGCAACCGGAACATCTTGGCCACGGCCATCATCAGGTAGGTGCTGACCTCGGTGGTCAGGGCCTTGCTGTGGCACTCGGCGATCTTGGCGTACAGCACGTTCAGGCTGTTGGAAATCAGCTTTTTGTTCATGGTGGGCAGGACACTGCCATGGTAGACGTTGTCCTTCATCTTGTCGGGGTTGGGCAGCTCGTCAGCGGTCAGCATCATGCCGTTGCGCTCGGCGGAGCGGCCCAGCAGGTAATCGCAGGATACATTATAATAATCCGCAACCCGGACAACAAAATCCAGACCGCACTCGCGGATTCCTTTTTCATAATGGGACAGCAGTGCCTGGGACACCCCAAGATCCTCGGCGGCCTGCTTCTGGGTGATGCCGCGCTCCTTGCGCAGCAGCTTGATGATACGATTGAATTCCATGATATGGGCTCCTCAGTGATGGAAATTGGACATCTTTGATTTTTGGTTTACAACATGTTGATTATACACAGTGGAAAACCAAAAGTAAAGCAAGAAAAGTGACGGAATTTTCTGTCGTTTTTCGTCATTTTTGTCAAAAGACTTGCCCCGGATACCATATCTATGCTAAACTAAAGACAATCAGCGCATATTTTGTGGCATATAGCCCGGGCGAATCGCCCGCGGCCGGTGCGAAATTTTTACAGCAAAGGCAAAATCTTTGCCAGATAGAGGTGTTTTACCCATGAAAACGTTCAAGCTTCATCTCATCCGCCACGGTATGACGGCCGGCAACCTGCAGGGCCTGTACATCGGCAGCGGCACGGATATCCCCCTGTGCGACGAGGGCCGTGCCCAGCTGAACGACCTGAAGGAGCGGTTCGAGTATCCCCAGGTGGACACGGTGTTCTCCTCGCCGCTGGTGCGTGCCGTGGAGACGGCAAACATTCTGTTTCCCAACGCGGCCCATCAGTTCACGGTGCACGACCTGCGGGAAGCGGGCTTCGGCGTGTTCGAGAACCGTCCCGTGAAGGAGCTGGTCAAGGAAGAGGACTTCAAAAAGTGGATCACCCCTGGCTCCGGCTTTGTGCCCGAGGGGGCCGAGCCCACCGAGCAGTTCCATGCCCGTTGTTCCGAGACCTTGCTCAAGTTGTTCGAGTATATGATCCGGATGGACGTGACCGAGGCCGCCTGCGTGACCCACGGCGGCGTGATTATGAGTATGCTGAGCCAGCGGGCCCTGCCCTCCCGTCACCCCGAGCAGTGGATGGCTGACCCGGGCTGCGGCTATACCGTCCAGACCGATGTTCAGCTCTGGATGCGTGACCGCCTGGTGGAGGCCATCGACATCGTGCCCTTCGGTTACGCCGATACCCTGCGCGGCCAGGCAGAGACCGAGGAAAACGAGGCGTTTGAGTAAGAAGCTTTGCCACACTGCCTTAAAAACATCCGAAATCCGCAAAATCACGGCAGAACAGGTAAAATTCCGGGCAAATCCCTTGACAGGAAGCCCGGAATTTACTATTGTATAAAGAGAACTTATTTTCCCGTTAGGAGGAATCCCGATGTCTCAATCCCTGTCCCGTCGCTCGTTCCTGAAATACGCTGGCTCCGGTGCAGTGAGCTTGGCGGCTGCCCTGCTCACCGGTGTTTCTGGGGCGGCTGAGACCCCCTGCTATGAGGGTGAGCCGGCTCTGCTGGATGGCAAGGCGGCAGTGGAGCTGCTGGGCTATGCTCCTGCCCCGGAGCTGGACAGCACGCTGGTATATCTGTCAGTGGAGAACCTCTCGGCACGGCCGCTGACGGTGGGTGCCAGCTACCTGCAGAGCCGTGGACTGGACAGCAAGAACGCTCTGTACAGCCTGGGTACCGGGCTGACCGCCTTCTGTGATGGCAAGCAGGTGCGGGTGGGCAGCTTCGCAGCCCCTCTCTACGGGGAGAACGCGGCAGATGCTTCCGCCTTTACCCTGAACCTTTCCGCAGGGCGGGGGGCCATGCTCCACTGCTTCTGCGAGACCCCTGCGGATTGGCAGACAGTGGAGCTGGTGTATCAGCCCGATTTTGCCGCGGGTCAGACCGTCCACTTTGTGGTGCGCCGGGATGCCGATGAAGTCCAGCTGGGCGTTGTGCCTGCTACCCTTGCCGAGGTAGGCAGCGTGGTGGATTTGTGAGAAAATATAAAAAGAGACGGTTCTGTGACGTTTTGCAGAACCGTCTCTTTTACTTATAACAGGTTTTCCCCGGTGGAACTCTGGACTGTGAGCTCCTGCCCGGTCAGGCTGGACACCAGTGCCAGATAGCTGCGGCCTGCCGTCAGGGTCAGGGGGCGGCCATTGGAATCGTAAAGGCAGAAGGTAGTCTCGCTGCCCTGTGTCCAGGTGATGTTCCACAGGTGGCCCTCGTTGAGCCAGACACCGCCGCCCATGGTCAGGTCGTAGTCCAGCGTCACGCCGTCATCCCGTAAGCTGGAGGCGCTGAACAGGATGAGCAGGTTATCAAAGTCGGCCTGCTGATCGTTATTGGCATCCAGCTGGGGAGTGCCGTCGGCGTGAAGCATTTTGTAGGTGCGGCTGTCGGCATCGTAGACAAAGCCGGTGGCATTCTGGGCATCGAACTCCACCCGGACGCTTACCGCGTCCGCAGCATCGGCATCCGGCAGCCTGCCGTTCTCCTGCATGGGCAGCAGGCTGGGTACGGAGAGCACTGCGTCAGTGCCGCTTTCACTGTCGGAGCTGCTGGAAGCGGTATCTGTGACACGGGATTCCGTCAGGGCAGGGGAGATGTTCAGACCGCCCAGAACCCCGGAGAGTGCACTACCGTTGGTGTGCCACAGAGGGGCGTTTTGCCAGGCAGTATCACAGGAAAAGGCATTGGTGCCCACTTCCAGCGCGTCCACGGCCCGCAGGGAGTAGTAATCCAGGTAGTTCTGGTCGAACTGCCCGCCACCCCGCTGTACCGGCAGGACCTGCTGGCCCACCAGCAGCCGCCAGTAGAGATCCTGCCCGGCGGAGACCGGGCCAACCTGCGGCACGGCCCCCACGGCGGGATACACCAGACACAGCCGGGTGGCCTGCTGCTGTTCGGTCAGGGCTTCCAGCACCAGCGACGCGGAGGAAAGCCCCCACTGAGTGGTGTTGGTGGTATCATTTTCAATGGGGATGGCCACAGGCCGCTGACCCGGCCAGACAAGTTCCTGTCCGGTCAGTGGGTCGGTAGGGCTCTCGGCTGGCTGGACGGAGCTGAATGTGCAGCCTGTCAGCAGTGCCGCGCAGAGCCCCAGGCAGAGCAAAGAGCGCATCCAAAAGCGTTTCATTGGTTCCCTTCTTCTGCCCCGAAGGGCGGGTGATTTAGTAGCTGAAATTGCTCCACTCGTCGTCGTCCACCAGCGCCAGATAGGTCTTGCCCCGGTTCAGGGTCATCTCCTCGCCACTGTCGGTGTAGAGCTTGAGCGGATGGGTGGGGTGTGGCTTCTCCCAGCGGCCTACCTGCACGCCGCCCCGGGTGAAGAGGTAAGCCTGTCCGCCGGCAACATAGTTGACCGATTGGACATCGTGAGAATCGCCTGCGTAGGCGGCAATGTCAGCGAAGCAGACCACGACATTGTCAAAGGTCAGTTGTTTGCCGGTCAGCTCGTCCACCGTGTTCTCATAGGCTTTCTTGGAGTGATTGTACATCTCGAGCTTGTAGTTGCGGCCCCAGCTGTTGTAGGTCAGGCGTGTCTTGTAACTCTCGGAGTGAGTGATGTTGATGGTCTTGGCCGCGGGGGCACCGGGCAGGTCGTTGGAAGCGGCGGTACGATAATCTGCAAAGTGGAAGAAGGGCGTTTCGTTGGCATAGGTCAGGCCAATGCCAGCGTTGGAAGCCGCCTGTTTGATCTCCTTGCCGGAGGTAAACTCGGTGTGCTCGTAGGCAACATTGCGGCCCCGGTTGTCGCGGTGGGCAACATGGGGATGTACCGGTGTGTTGAAGTAGCTCTTGCCGCCGATGTTCAGATCGGAGTAACCATATACATTGACGAACTGGGTGCAGAAAATGCTCTCGCCGTCGTGGTAATAGAGGGCCTGATGAGGCATGAGCAACTGCAGGAACTGATCACGACCCGAGCGCAGAGGGCCGACCTCGGGGATGGTGTCGGCATCCCGGAACACGGCGCACAGGCGGGTGATGCCTCCCTCCACTTTGCTCTCAATGAGCAGATCTGCCGAACCGATGCCGCGCTGTGGGCGAGCATTCTGCCTTTCGGAGTTGGCAATATTGTTGACCATCACGCCCACCATCCGGCCGGTGCTCTTGCGGGCCTCGCCGGTCAGAGGATCGGCATCGTAGGCAGGCAGGAGGCTGAACGAGGAACTGGCGGCTTCGCTGGACACTGCCGAGGAAGCGGCTGCTTCACTGCCTGCGGCCACAGAGGATGCGGCGGCTTCAGAAGCGGCGGAAGAAGCCGTATCAGAAGCAGCACCAGTGGTATTGTTGAACAATTTTTTGATGCAGTCAGGGAAATCGCCGCCCAGAATGGCGCTGCCAGAACTTGCCGAGCAGCCGGTGAGCGCCAGCAGTGCCGCCGTCAGTCCAGAATAGCGAAGTACGGACCGTCGAGAAATTTTCATGGAAAAAGCCCTCCTATCGGCTCGGCTTGCCCGGTGCGGAAATACACCCGGCAGGCCACTTGCAGTTTTGCGATGAACTTGCTTTGATTGTACTGGTTCTTGCCCGGTTTGTAAAGGGGCAGTTCATGGCAAAATCTGACTAAGGGCGGTTTTTGCAAAGTTTTTTGTGCCGAAAGCTTGCTTTTTGCCCGGGATTATGGTAATATTATTCGGCAGTATTATTTTATGTTGCGTTTATATTGTATGCGCTCGTAGCTCAGTCGGTAGAGCATCTGACTTTTAATCAGAGGGCCAGGGATTCGAGTTCCCTCGAGCGCACCAAAGAGAAACCCACGATTGACCGTTGAAAATACGGCGTGAATCGTGGGCTTTTCTGTTTTACAAGGGGTGCGAAATGGCCGGAATGTGCCTTATTTGTGCCTTACTCTCAAAAAAATGCCTTGCCGTGTGCCTTACGCTGTGCCTTGCTTCTGATGCCCGGCGGGATGTGCTGGGCGATTCAGACCGGGGGAATTTGCGGGCGGTCTGGGTGTGGCTGCTGCGCGTGTTGGATGGTGTCCGCCGGGGGCTTTCCCATCACAAGGACGGGTGCAGCGTGTGCCGGTCTGCCTGCTGGTGCGGGGTGGTCTGATCGTGGGCGTGCTGGCTGCTGCTCCCGGTGGGGTCTGTGGTCGGCTTCCAGTGCGGGCCGCTGCCCGGTGTGGCTCTTGTTGGGCGCGGGGCTGTGGTCGTGCTGGTGGTGCGCTCTCCGTCTGATCTGTGGATGATCTCCCCGGCGGAACGTGGGTGCAGCGTGCAACGTGGGCGGCGGTCTGGCTGCGTGCTAGTGGGGCATGGATGCCGCCGGGGTGGGCTGCTGCTTGTGCTGCCATGCTGGACACGGTACAATGTGAACTAAGGTGATACCATGAAAGCAAGCTATCCTGTGATTCTGACACCCGCCGGGCGTGGGTATGTGGTCTTTGTCCCTGATCTGAACATCAACACAGAGGGCGGCGCCCTCGCGGAAGTGCTGGACATGGCCCGGGATGCTATCAGCATTTGGGGCATTGCG
>CALDLZ010000453.1 GCA_937915335.1 uncultured Faecalibacterium sp. | reverse complement strand
CCGGCGACAGGGCACCCACCTGTCCGTAAGGGTAGGTTTGATTGCCGCAGACGACCGGGCGGGATTTTTTTATAGCATTGCATCCACCGCTGGCCTGCAAAGAGCCAGTGTGTGGATTTTTTTATAGGATTTGGTGATGATGGAAAGGATGTAGATTGCGGCATGAAAAGCGAACATCTGGTGGGGACGAGCATCCCCCGTTTCACCTACGACACCCCCACGGTGCCGGGCAATGATTTTTACGCCCTGTGCGAAGGGGATCACCCACTGTGCATGATCTTCCTGCCCGGGTTCGATCACCCTGTCAGCCGCGAGTACATCACCCGCTACCTGAAAACGCTGAACCTGCTCAAGGGGGCTCGGCTGGTCTGCGTGGTGCGCTCCTCGGCCCAGGCTGTGGCCAAGGCCACCCGTGGCTCGGATTTTCCCTTCCCTGTCATCTGCGACGGCCCCGGCGTGCTGTACGGCTATCTGGGCGTGGAGCAGACCCGTGGCTTGCTGAGCTGGAGTTTTGCAGCCCAGAAGATCTACAAGGCCGCCAAGGATGCCGGGTATCACTATGACACCAAAGCGCCCCAGCTGCTGCCGCTGACGCTGGTGGTCGGGCATCTTGGCAAGATTTTATTCACCCACTCGGGCCGCAGCCAGACCGATCTGCCCGAGGACTGTGCCGCCATCAGTGAGATCGTGAAAGCTGTGGAAAAGGCCACCGCCCCCACCGACGGTCCTTCTGACCCCCATTGTTCCGATGAGACCCTCACCCTGCCCGATTTGGTGGGCTGGGATGACTGAGTGACAGACTCAAAAACAGCCACAGCATCCGCCGTGGCTGTTTCGTTTTATTGAGCTTCGTCGTTGAACAGGCCGGGGATGCCGCAGACAGCGGCAATGCCCACCACCGTAAACACGATCCGCGACCAGATGGAGCTGCTGCCGCCCAGCAGCCAGCCCACAAAGTCAAACTGGAACAGGCCCACAAGCCCCCAGTTGATGCCGCCGATGATCATTAAGATCAGACACACTTTATAAAAGGTCTGCACAAAAAGACCTCCTTTCTTTTGGGGAGTTTGCCCCATCGGAAAGGAGGTTATTCATTTTACAGTATCCACTTCGGGCTGACGACCCGCGCGCCGCCATGATCAGGCTGGGCCACATACACCTGCGGCCACTGGGCCTTGACGGCTTCGGCGGCACTGCGGGCGGCTTCTTCCGTCTCAAAGATGCCGAACACCGCCGCGCCGCTGCCCGTCATCAGAGCGGCAATAGCGCCGTGTTCCTTCAGTGCGGCCTTGATGGCCTCGTTATCCTTAGCGCCGCTGCACTCTTCCAGCGCATTGCCAGCAGCGGCACAGACACCCGCCAGATCCTCGGCACGGATGGCCTTTTCCTGTGCCTCGCAGTCGGGTTGGGTGCTGCTGCCCACCTTATCGTAAGCGGCAAAGGCTTCCGGGGTGGAAACGCCGTAGTCCGGCATGACCACCGTGAACCAGCAGGCCGGGCAGGGCGGCAGAGCCTTCATCACGTCGCCCACACCCTGCACCCGGCAGGTACCGCCCATCAGAGCAAAGGGCACGTCCGCACCGATCTTTGCACCCAGCGCGCAGAGCTCGCTCATGGAGAGCATTGCCCCATAGAGAGCGTTCAGCCCCACCAGCACACCGGCGGCATCGGCGCTGCCGCCAGCCATACCAGCCCGTACCGGCACATTCTTATAAATGGTGATATCCACACCCGCCAGCAGGCCGGTGTAGTGGAAGAACGCCAGCGCCGCCTTGATGGCCGTGTTGGAATCGTTGGCCGCCACCGGACTGCCCGGCAGCGTCAGGGTCAGGTTCTGACTGCGGCGCAGCACCACCCGCTCATATAGGGTGATGGCCTGCATCGTCATATCCAGGTTGTGGTAACCGTTGGGCAGCAGGCCCACCACGTCCAGCGCCAGATTCAGCTTGGCAGGGGCCAGAACGGTCACACAGTTCAATTTTGCCATGGATGTTCCTCCTTCTTATTCCCCGGTGGAGATGCCGTTTTCCTGCAAAAAGGCACGGATACGCTTCATGGCCTCGGTCAGGTGTTCCACACTGTACGCATAGGAAACACGGCAGTAGCCCTCGCCGGAAGCGCCAAAGGCATCACCGGGCACCAGCGCAACATGCTTCTGCTCCAGCAGCTTTGTGCAGAACTCCTGGCTGTTCATGCCAGTACTCTTGATGCAGGGGAAGGCGTAGAACGCGCCCCGCGGCTCAAAGCAGGTCAGACCCATGGAATTGAAGCCATGCACCACAAGACGGCGGCGCATATTGTACTCGTCCCGCATCTTATCGATCTCGCCATCACACTCCCGCAGGGCGGTGATGGCCGCATACTGGCTGGTGGTGGGGGCGCTCATAATGGCGCTCTGGTGAATTTTGGTCATAATTTTGATGATGGGAGCCGGGCCGCAGGCATAGCCCAAGCGCCAGCCTGTCATGGCGTAACTCTTGGAGAAGCCGTTCACCACGATAGTACGCTCCGCCATGCCGGGCAGGGTGGCAATGGAGACATGGGGCCGCAGGCCATAGTTCAACTCGGCGTAAATTTCATCCGAGAGCACCATCACATTGGTATCCCGCAGGACTTCCGCAATGGCTTCCAGGTCCGCCTGCTCCATCACCGCGCCGGTGGGGTTGTTGGGATAGGGCATAATGAGGAGCTTGGTCTTAGGGGTGATGGCGGCTTTCAGGGCCTCGGGCTTGAGGCGGAATTCATCTTCCTGGCGGCAGGGCACATGCACCGGCACGCCGCCGGACAGGGTGGTGATAGGCTCGTAGCAGACGAAGCAGGGCTCCGGGATGATGACCTCGTCGCCGGGCTGCACGATGGTGCGGATGCACATATCAATGGCCTCGCTGCCGCCCACCGTGACCAGCACCTGGGTCATGGGGTCGTAGTGCAGGTTCATGCGGCGCTCGAGATACTTGCAAATTTCCGCGCGCAGCTCCTTCAGGCCGGCATTGGCGGTGTAGCGGGTGCGGCCATGCTCCAGGCTCTCGATGCCTGCTTCCCGCACGGCCCACGGCGTTTTGAAGTCCGGCTCGCCCACGCCCAGACTGATGCACTCGGGCATGTCGGCAGCCAAATCGAAGAATTTGCGGATGCCGGAAGGGCGCATCTCCCGTGCGGCAGGCGCAATCAGCTTATCATAATCCATCACAGAACCGTGCACTCTCTTTCATCGATCTCGTCGTCCTGATACAGGCGGCCCTCTTTTTTATAGGTGCGCAGGACAAAATGGGTGGCGGTGGACAGCACATCGTCCAGCGGGCTCAGCCGCTTTGCCACAAACAGGGCGATCTCCTGGAAGGTCTGGCCCTTGATGACCAGCTGCAGGTCATAGCCGCCGCTCATCAGCAGCACGCTCTCCACCTCGTCAAAGGCGGCGATGGTGGCCGCGATCTCATCAAAGCCGCGGCTCTTCTTGGGGCTGACGTTCAGCTCAATGACAGCCTCCACCCGGTTCACACCGGCCTTTTCCCAGTCCACGAGGGTCTTGTAGCCCTTGATGATGCCCTGCGCCCGGGCCAGGTCGATCATTGCCGCCACCTCGGCGGGGGATTTATTCAGCATCGTGGCAATGTCCTCGATGGGCAGCCGCGCATTGTCTTCCAGAATCTTCAAAAGCTGTTCCATGGTCGTTACTCCTTTTCTCGCGCGGGCAGGGGCTGCCCGGCTTGCTGTTATTTTTCAGTATAACACAAGAAACGCCGCTTTGCATCTTGTTTTTTTGCCCGTGGCGGGATAGAATGTCTTTTCCGCCCGAAAACTGTTCTTTTTTCCAAAAAGAGTGTTCAAAAATCAGCAAATCTGCTATACTGGATTTATACTGCAATGGTTTCGACAATGCGTTGCATTGTCGAAACCATTCAAAAATATATTGGGGGTAAGGAATATGAAAGCGTTTATCACTGTCATCGGACATGATACCGTGGGTGTTGTCGCCAAGGTGGCTGCCCTGTGCAGCGAGCTGAACATCAACATTGAGGACGTGACCCAGAGCATCCTGCAGGGCATGTTCGCCATGATCATGCTGGTCGATCTCTCCAACTGCAATGTCGGCCATGAGGAACTGCACGCCCGCACCGAAGCACTGGCCAAGGAGATGGGGATGCAGATCAACCTGACCCGCCAGGAAGTTTTTGACGCGATGCACACGATTTAACCCTCTCAGTCTCGCTAACGCTCGCCAGCTCCCCCGGAGGGGGGAAGCCTATGGCGGTTTTATCCATAGCGGCAGAGGAATTTACAGAGAAGGGGTATTTTTCAATGAGCATGATAAACACCGGCGACATCCTTGAGACCATCGAGATGTTCACGCAGGACAATCTGGACGTGCGTACCGTGACCATGGGCATCAGCCTGCTGGACTGCATCGACCCGGACCCGAAGAAGGCCTGTGAAAAGGTTTACAATAAGATCACCACCAAGGCGGCAAATCTGGTGCCCGCCGTGGAGCATATCAGCGCCGAGTACGGCATTCCCATCATCAACAAGCGCATCAGTGTCACCCCCATTGCCATGCTGCTGGGTGCCTGCCCCGATGCCGACCCTGTGGATTTTGCCAAGGCGCTGGATGCCGCCGGCAAAAAAGTGGGTGTGAACTTCGTGGGCGGCTACACCGCCCTGGTGCACAAGGGCTTCTCCACCGGTGACCGGCGGCTCATCGAGTCTATCCCCCGGGCCCTGGCTGAAACGGACATCGTGTGCAGCTCGGTCAACATCGGTGCCACCAAGGCAGGCCTGAATATGGATGCCATCAAGCTGATGGGCGAGGCTGTGAAGAAGGCCAGCGAGCTGACCGCTGACCGTCAGTGCATCGGCGCGGCCAAGCTGGTGGTGTTCTGCAACGCGCCCGAGGATAATCCCTTTATGGCCGGTGCGTTCCACGGCCCCGGCGAGCCCGACTGTGAAATTCACGTCGGCGTTTCCGGCCCCGGTGCCGTGCGCGCCGCGCTGGCAAAGCTGCCCAAGGATGCCTCCATCGACGAGGTGGCGGAACTGGTCAAGCGCACCGCCTTCAAGATCACCCGTGTGGGCCAGCTGGTGGCCAATCTGGCCTCCAAGGCGCTGGGTGTGCCCGCGGGCATCATTGACCTGTCGCTGGCCCCCACCCCCGCCGTGGGTGACAGTGTGGCCAACATTCTGGAGGAAATGGGCCTTGAGACCTGCGGCTGCTGCGGCACCACCGCCTGCCTGGCCCTGCTGAACGATGCCGTGAAAAAGGGCGGCGTGATGGCCTCCAACCATGTGGGCGGCCTGTCCGGTGCCTTCATTCCCGTCAGCGAAGATGACGGCATGATCCACGCCGCCGAGTGCGGCTGCCTGACCATCGAGAAGCTGGAAGCCATGACGGCCGTCTGCTCGGTGGGCATCGATATGGTCGTTATCCCCGGCGATACCACCCCCGCCGTCATCAGCGCCCTGATCGCCGACGAAGCCGCCATTGGCATGGTGAACAGCAAGACCACCGCCGTCCGTGTCATCCCGGCCATCGGCCGCAAGGCGGGCGAGATCCTGGATTTCGGCGGCCTGCTGGGTTATGCTCCCATCATGCCGGTCAATCAGCGTGACCCGTCCGTGTTCATCAACCGCGGCGGCCGTCTGCCGGCTCCCATGCAGTCGCTGAAGAATTAAAGATAAAGTGGACGATATTGCTGCGTTGCAGCAATATCGTCCACTTTTGTATAAGCTCCTTCAAACAGGCCCATTCTCTGGTTATGATTTCCAGAAAAGGGGCCTGTTTTTATGTTACAGTTCTTTTCCCGTACGCTGACCCGCCGAGAGATGATGCTGGGGTGTACCATGCTCTCGGCGGCATTATTCCTGAGCGCTCTGCCTGCCGCCTTCGGCTGGGGGCGGGCACAACTGGACACCGGGGCCATGCTCTGCGCTGACACCCTGCGGTTCCATATCCGGGCCGACAGCGATTCCCCCGCCGACCAGACCGACAAACTGGCGGTACGGGATGCTATTTTAGCCCACATGGATGCCCACTGCCCAGCACAGGACAAGCCCGCCGCCCTGCGCTGGATGGCGGAAAACCTGCCCGTATTGGAGCTGACGGCCCAGGCCGTGCTGGCACGGCGGGGCGTTTTTTCCACCGTGACCGTCCGGCTGGTGGAAATGTATTTTGATACCACCCGCTATTCCACCGGCACCCTGCCCGCCGGGCGGTATCAGGCCCTGCGCATTGACCTGGGTGACAACGCCCGCCACGGCAAAAACTGGTGGTGTGTCCTCTACCCGGGTCTCTGCCGCGCCGCCTGCGGGGGCTATGCCCTGCCCGCTGAGAACGAGCTGACCTGCGGGAAATATGTAGTACGCTTCAAATGCGTGGAGTGGTGGCAGCGGATGACAGCGAGCCGGGAGGATAAGGTGCTGGTTGAAACGGTCTCGCCCTCTCAGGCGCTTCGCGCCAGCTCTCCCAAAGGGCGAGCCAATTAAAGCTCATGGTCAGCAGCTTCTGAATCGAGGATATACGTTGCCTCTCCCTTTGGGAGAGGTGGATTTGCGAAGCAAAGACGGAGAGGGCAAGAACACTATAGCACACCTGCCCACAGCATTGCATACGCTGTCGTGGAAGGAGTGTGACCGCAATGGCAATTCCCGCTTATTATTCGTTGATTGAAAAGGGCTCCTACGGCCCGGACGAGGCTCTGGTGCAGACCTGGCTGAACGGCGTGCGTGACCAGTGCAGTTTTTACAGTACACTGACCGTGGACGGCCGCTTTGGCACCAAAAGCGAAAACGCCGTGAAGGAATTCCAGCTCCGCAACAACATGGTCATGGATGGCAAGGTGGGGGCCAACACCTGGAACGTGCTCTACGCAAAGTACACCGCAAAACATGGACTGGCGGTGCCCTACCCCGGCATCGTGATCCGCACCGGCACCTCGGGCGGCACGGTACGGCTCGTCCAGCAGAAGCTCAACTCGCTGGGCGAGACCATTGGCACGGACGGGAAGTTCGGTGCCAAGACCGCCGCCGCTGTCCAGCGGTTCCAGCGCCGCAGCGGCCTGACCGCTGACGGTGCCGTGGGCAAGGCAACCTGGGAGAAGCTGTTCCCCGCTGGTTAAAACCCGAGAAGGGCGCTGTTCCGATGGAACGGCGCTCTTCTCTATGCTATAATATCAATGTAACCTTTATGAAAGGAGCCCTCCCCATGCGTTTTCTTCACCTCTCCGACCTGCACCTCGGCAAGCGGGTCTGCGAGTTTTCCATGTTGGATGATCAGCGCTATATTCTGGAGCAGATCCTGTCCTTGCTCGATACCCACCCGGTAGATGCCGTCCTGCTGGCGGGCGATTTGTACGATAAGCCCGTACCGCCCGCCGAAGCCGTCCGCCTGCTGGACTGGTTTCTCACCGAGCTGGCCCGCCGGGGTCTGCCGGTGTTCGCCATCTCGGGCAACCACGATTCCGCCGACCGTGTCGCCTTTGGCTCTGCACTGCTGGCCGAGAGCAAGGTCTATGTCTCGCCGGTGTTCGCAGGCGTGCCGGAGCCCATCACGCTGACTGATGCCTACGGCCCGGTGGACCTTTACTTACTGCCCTTCCTGAAGCCCGCCATGGTACGGCATGTCTGGCCGGACGAGCCCATAGAAAGTTACAACGATGCCCTGGCCTGCGTGCTGGGCAGGATACAGCCTGACCCCAGCCGCCGCAGTGTGCTGGTGGCCCACCAGTTCGTGGCGGGGGCGGCTTCCTGCGAGAGCGAGGAGCCCAGCGTGGGCGGCATCGACTGGGTGGATGCCGCACTGTTTGATACGTTCGACTATGTGGCGCTGGGCCACCTGCACAGCCCCCAGAAGGTGGGCCGCGACTCTCTGCGCTACTGCGGCACTCCGCTGAAATATTCCTTCTCGGAGGCAGGCCAGCACAAGAGCGCCACCTTTGTGGAACTGGGCGAAAAGGGCAGTGTGGCCATCACCACAGAGCCGCTGGTGCCCCGGCACGACCTGCGGGAAATTCGCGGCAGCTACATGGAGCTGACCGACCGCCGCAATTACGAGGGCACCGCTGTGGACGACTACCTGCACATCACCCTGACCGACGAGCAGGATGTGCCAGAAGCGCTGGCCCGTCTACGGGTGATCTACCCCAACCTGATGCGGCTGGATTACGACAACCGCCGCACCCAGACCCAGCAGGCGCTGGACACCCCCGCAAAGACCGAGCAGAAAACGCCGCTGGAGCATTTCGCTGATTTTTACCAGCTGCAGAACAACCAGCCTCTGACGACCGATCAGGCAGTGTTCTGCCAGCAGCTCATTGAAAGCATCTGGAAGGAGGAGGACGCATGAGACCGCTCAAGCTGACCCTCTCGGCCTTCGGGCCTTATGCGGGCACCACCACCCTGCCGCTGGAGCAGCTGGGCAGGGGCGGGCTCTACCTCGTCACTGGCGACACCGGCGCAGGCAAAACCACCCTCTTCGATGCCATCACTTATGCCCTCTATGACCATTCCAGCGGCGGCGTGCGGGACGGTGCCATGCTCCGCAGCAAATACGCCGACCCCGGCACCCCCACCTTTGTGGAGCTGGAATTTGAAGTACGGGACCAGCGGTATACCGTCCGGCGCAATCCGGAATATCCTCGTCCCAAGGCCCGGGGCGAAGGCTTTACCACCGAAAAGGCGGATGCCGTCCTCACCTACGCCGACGGCCGCCCGACTGTGACCAAAGCCAAGGAAGTGACCGCTGCCGTCATCGAGATCATCGGGCTGGACTACCCGCAGTTTTCCCAGATCGCCATGATCGCGCAGGGACAGTTCACCCGCCTGCTCAACACCACCACCGAGGAGCGAAGCAAGATCTTCCGCAAGCTGTTCCGTACCCAGCGCTACCAGAAGCTGCAGGAAGCGCTGGCCGAGGAAAACTCTGCCCTCACCGCCCAGCGTGCCACCCTGAATGCAAAATTGGATGCGGTTCTCTCGGCCATTTCCTACGATGCCGCCGACCCGGATGCCGAAGCTCTGGGGACGCTCTCGGCACAGCTGCCGCCGGATGCTGTGACTGCCCTGCTGGAAGGGCTGACCGCCCGGCAGGAGGCCGCCGCCGCACAAACCGCCGCTGCGCTGGCCGTGCTGGACAACCAGCTGAGTACCCTGCAAGCGACACTTGGCGCGGCGGAACAGGCGGACAAACTGCGGCAGGAGCTGGCCGCGAAGCTGGCCAAGGCCCGGAGCACTGCCCAGCTGGAAGGAGCCAAAGCCGCCGCCCGGCGCACCTCGCTGGAATCTCTGGATACGCAGCTGGCGGCCTCCGAAAAGGAACTGGCGGCCCTTGCTGATGCCGACACCAGCCGGGTGGAGCTGGACACGGAAGCACAGCGCCTTGCCCAGCGGGAAAAAGCCCTGAACGAACTGGCCCGGAGCCTGACCGAATGCCAGCATCGGAACACTGCCGCCCGCGCGGCACAGGAAGTTTACCGGCAGGCGGCGGGCAAACAGAACGAAGCCCACGCTGTCCGTGACCGGTTGGAGCGTGCCTTTCTGGACGCGCAGGCGGGCCTGCTGGCCCAGACCCTGGAAGAAGGCGTACCCTGCCCGGTCTGCGGCAGCACCCACCACCCGGCCCGGGCCCAGCTGCCCCACGCCGCCCCCACCGAAGTGCAGGTGAACGCCGCCAAGCGTGCCGCCGCACAGGCCGACAATACCGCACAGGAAGCCAGCGCCGCCGCCCGGGAAGCCCTGACCCGGGAACAGGAGGGCCGCGCCCAGCTGCGGAAGGACGCGGAAGCCCTCCTGCCCGATCGGTTTACCTCGCCGGAAGGGCCGGTACCCTTGACCGTGAGCCTGCTCAAGGCCGCACTGGCCGAGGAAAACGACACACTGCACACCGCACAGGCCAACCTCCGGCAGCGCCAGGCCCGGAACAGTGCCGACTGCCGCCGCAGGAAGGAGCTGGAAGCCCAGCGCATCCAGCAGGCAAAACAGCGCACCGCGCTGGAAGCCCAGGCCGCCAGTGCTCAGCAGGCCGCCGCTGCCGCACAGGCCACGGTGCAGACCCTGGAAGCTCAGCAGGCCGCCGAGGCAGCCGCACCTCCCCAGGAGATGGCCGCGCTGAAACAGCAGCAAACCGAGCTGACAGCCCAGCGGCGGGCACTTTCCACACAGGAGAAGGCATTGAACGCCCAGTTCCAGCCCAACAAAAAGGCGCTGGCCGATTATCGGGCCCTCGCCGCACAGCGGGATACTCTGGATGCCCGCTGGCAGTGGGTGAACGCCCTGGCTTCCACGGCGGGCGGCACCCTGAGCAGCAAACAAAAGATCAAGCTGGAAGCCTATATCCAGATGAACTATCTCGACCGTATCCTCGTCCACGCCAACACCCGCCTGATGCAGATGACGGCAGGCCAATACGAGCTGGAACGCATCGGGGCCGAGAACCAGCGCAGTCAATCCGGCCTTGACCTGGGTGTTATCGACCACTATAAT
>CALDLZ010000452.1 GCA_937915335.1 uncultured Faecalibacterium sp. | reverse complement strand
ACTTAAGGGCGGCAGCCTGCAAATTTCCACCGAGGTCATCGGCAAGATCGCACGCTGTGCCGCACTGGAAGTAGAGGGTGTGGCCGAGGTTTCCTGCGGCAAGCAGAACAAGAAGGTCAAGGAGCTGCTGGCCGCCGCCAGCATCCAGCCCCCTGTCACTGTGGAAATGCGGGATGGCACCGCAGAGCTGACCCTGAATCTTGTGGTCAAGTTTGGTGCCAAGATCCCCACCGTCGCTGAGAAGGTGCAGGAGAATGTCAAGTCCGCTGTCCAGAACATGACCAATGTCACGGTCAGCCGGGTCAACCTTGTCATTGCCGGCCTTGCTGCTGAGGAACAGGAATAAAAAGTAGAAGAGGAAGATTATGGAAAATATTTTGCCCCGTCGTGAAGCCCGCGAGAATGCGTTCCTGCTGGCTTTTTCGCAGACCTTTGGTGATGTGCCCCTGCAGGAGGCACTGGATACCAACAACGAGTGTGGGGAAGAGCGTCCCGTGGATGTATTCGGCCAGCGCCTGCTGAGCGCCTATTACAGCCATTCTGCGGAAGTGGATGACCTCATCCGTGACCATCTGCGCAACTGGACCATGGAGCGTCTGCCCCGCGTCAGCCTGACGGTTCTGCGTCTGGCTCTGGCTGAGATGCTGTACGGCGACGAGCGGAAGCCCGGCGTTGTCATCAACGAGGCTGTGGAGCTGACCAAGAAATACGGTGCAGATGAGGACTACCAGTTCGTCAACGGCCTGCTGGGCGCTGTTGCCCGTGAGAAGGGCCTGGACGCGGAACCGGTGGAGTCGGAAGAACAGTGAGCCACTATACGCTGGGCATCGACACAAGCAACTATGCAACCTCTCTGGCGGTTTTTCATACAGCCGGAGAGGTTGTTTGCGCAAAGAAGCGCTTTCTGCCGGTCAAAGAGGGCCAGCTGGGCCTGCGGCAGAGTGATGCACTCTTCCACCATACCACGGCTCTGCCTGAGATGCTGGAAGAGCTGGGCCGGGAGTTCGATCTGACCCGGATCTCGGCGGTAGGTGTTTCCCAGAAACCGCGCCCCGTGGAGGGAAGCTATATGCCCTGCTTCCTGGCGGGTGTCAGTGCGGCCACGGCCTTTGCGCAGGCCCGGGGCATCCCGCTGGTGCATACCACCCATCAGCAGGGCCATGCGGCGGCGGCACTGTTTGCCGCAAAGGGAGAAGAACTCTTTCATCAGAAGGTATTGCTCTTTCATATTTCAGGCGGCACCACTGATCTGCTGCTTTGCAACGAGGTGAAGGAGATCACTACCTTGGGTACCAGCACCGATCTTTACGCCGGGCAGGCGGTGGATCGTGTGGGTGTCAAGCTGGGCTTTGGCTTCCCGGCGGGGGTGGAGGTTTCCCGTCTGGCCGCACTGTGCGCAGAACCCGTCAAGCCCAAATCCAGCGTTAAGGGAATGCAGTGCAGTCTTTCGGGGTTGGAAAACCAGTGCAACGCTCTTCTGAGTGCGGGAAAGAGCCCGGAATATGTCTGTAAATACTGCCTGCTCTGCGTGGCGGATACGGTTGTCAAGATGACCAGGGCCGCGCAGAAGGAGTATCCCGGTCTGCCGGTGGTCTGCGCGGGCGGTGTGATGAGCAGCGATATCATCCGCGCCTGGGTACAGCAGCGTCTGCCGCAGGTGTACTTCGTGCCCGGGCAATATTCCAGCGATAACGCCATCGGCGTGTCCATTCTTGCCGCACAGGGGGCCGGACTATGGCTGAAGTGATCTCGGTCTCGGCCTTGAATCAGTATGTCAAGAATTTGCTGGACGTGAACGACATCCTGTTTGATCTGGCCCTGCGGGGCGAGATCGCCAACTTTGTACAGAACGCCCGGAGCGGCCACTGCTATTTTTCCCTGCGGGACGAAGCCGCCAGTGTCAAGGCGGTGATGTTCCGCTCTGACGCACGGAGACTGGGCTTCCGGCCCGAAGAGGGAATGAAGGTGGTCGTGCGGTGCCGTGCGACGCTCTACGAGCGGGATGGCGCGTTCCAGGTCTATGTCAACGACATGTTTCCGGACGGTATTGGCTCGGCACAGCTGGCCTTTGAACAGCTGAAGGCAAAGTTGGAGAGGGAAGGCTTGTTTGCACCGGAGCACAAGAAGCCCCTGCCCCCGTTCCCCAAGTGCATCGGCCTTGTCACCAGCAAGACTGGCGCGGCATTACAGGATATTCGCAATGTCATCGGGCGGCGGTGGCCAGCGGTGCGTCTGTTGCTCTGCCCGGTGAACGTGCAGGGATTTGAAGCTGCGGATGAAATTGCCGCCGCCATCACCCGGCTGGATAAGAGCGGGCTTGTGGATGAGATCATCGTCGCCCGGGGCGGCGGCAGCCGGGAAGATCTGTGGGTGTTCAACGCCGAGGTCATTGCCCGGGCGGCTTACCACTGTAAAACGCCCCTCATCAGCGCCATTGGCCACGAGATCGACTTTACGATCCTTGATTTTGTGGCTGACCAGCGTGCGCCTACGCCTTCGGCGGCGGCAGAGCTTGCCGTGCCTGACCGGATAGAGCAAAGGCGAAAATTATGCACTTTGGAAGAAAATATTCACAATTGTATCCAATTTAAGCTGAGTTTATGCTATAATAGGCTGGAACAGACCGAACAGCAGCTTTCCCGTGCGGGCTTACAGGCCGCAGTGGACGAGCGCGGCACCCGGCTGGATGCTCTTTCGGAGCGCCTGCAGAACGCCATCAGGAATAAAATGCAGGCTGAAGAGCTGCGCCTGAAACACGCGGCGGCTCTGGCGGCCAGCCTGAACCCTTACGGGGTGTTGGCCCGCGGATATGCCATGGTGCAGGACAGCAGGGGAAAGATCTGCCTGCCGGATGCCCTCCGGCCTGGGCAGACCTGCAAGCTCCGGGGCGCGGAGCGCCGGGTAACCTGTACGGTCGAAACAGTGGAGGAACTGGATGAGAGCACCCAAAAGCTTTGAAGAGGGGATGACCCGGCTGGAATCCATCCTTGACCAGATGCAGCAGCCGGAAACGACGCTGGCAGAGTCGGTCAAGCTCTATGCCGAAGCCGCATCCCTGATGGATTACTGTCACGGCACGCTGGAAAAGGCCACGCTGCAGCTGGATGAGATCGATGCACAGCGGGCTCCTCGGCCAGATGCCGCACATTAAGGAGGAAGTTTCATGGATTACGCAAAGCAGTATCAAGAGTATCTTGCCCGGGCAAATCAGGCGCTGGAAAAGGCCTGTGAGACCTATCTGCCCGAGAAATCGGAAGTCTGCCGGGCGGCACGGTACAGTCTGTTGGGCGGCGGTAAACGCATCCGCGCGGTGCTGGTGCTGGCCGTCTGCGATATGCTGCACGGCAGCGCTGAGGCCGCCGAG
>CALDLZ010000451.1 GCA_937915335.1 uncultured Faecalibacterium sp. | reverse complement strand
GAGTGCGGTGATAGCACTAAAAGCGAACACCCCTTGGGGGGTCATGGTTTTGATGTCGGCCTAAATGCCGGCACCGCCGCTGGAATCACTGCCGGCGATGGTCAATGCTGTTTTCATAAAAAGCCCCCTTTTTCTTCAAAGTCTAGCACAGTCCGGCGGCATTTGCAAGGAAAAACAGTCCGGCCCTTTTCGCCGGCGAAAAAGCGTGGTAGAATAGAACCAAACTGACGGGAAACGAGGATAGGAACGATGAAGATTACCGTGTATCTGGGCGCGAACGAGGGCAATGACCCGGCGCTGAAACAGGCTGTGCAGGAGCTGGGCCGCTGGATCGGAGAGAGTGGGAACGCGTTGGTGTACGGCGGGTCCCGCTGCGGCCTGATGGGGGAGATCGCCGAGAGCACCCTGACCGCCGGGGGTGAGGTGACAGGCGTGGAGCCGGAGTTTTTCGTGCAGGGAGAGCTGCAGCATGAGGGCCTGACCGAGCTCATTGTGACCAAGGACATGACCGAGCGCAAGACCAGGATGATCGAGCTGGGCGATGCCTTTATCGCGTTCCCCGGCGGCACCGGCACGCTGGAGGAGATCTCCGAGGTGATGTCCAAAGTTTCGCTCAAGCATCTGGACGCACCCTGCATCCTCTATAACCTGAATGGCTATTACGACGGCCTGAAAGACCTGCTTGCCCGTATGATCGAGAAGGGGCTCTCCACCCCGGAACGCCAGCAGGGAATCTATTTTGTGGAGGATCTGGAGCAGATCAAGGCGATTCTGAACCAGCACTGAAAACACAAATCCGCAGGCCCTGTTTGCACACCTCTTTTCATCCCGGCATAAACCGGTGAGAAGGGGGAATGCAATTTGGAACAGCTGCTTCTGATCACGGCGGTGCTGCTGCTGCCGACGTTCTGCACCACAGCCGGGGCGGCCAGTGTGTTTTTGCTGCGACGGACGGAGGAACCCGCCACCCGGCGGATGCTCTGCGGCATGGCTGCGGGGATCATGCTGGCGGCCAGCGTGTGGAGCCTGCTCCTGCCAGCCATTGAGAGGGCGGAGCAGGGGCCGCTGCCTGCCTGGCTTCCGCCCGCTCTGGGGCTACTGCTGGGGGCCGTGGGGCTTCTGCGGCTGGAAGCGCTGGCGGGCCGCCTGCTGAAAGCCGGGCCGGGCCGCTGCGGGCGGGTGGTGCTGGCCGTTACCCTGCACAACTTGCCCGAGGGCATGGTGGTAGGGCTTGCCGCCGCGCTGGCCCTGCGGGGTGAACCGGATGCCATCAGTGGGGCGCTGGCTCTTGCGCTGGGCATCGGGCTGCAGAATATCCCCGAGGGGGCGGCAGTCAGCCTGCCGCTGGTACAGGAGGGCAAGCCCAAACGCCGAGCCTTTGCGGCGGGTGCGGCTTCCGGATTGGTGGAACCGCTGGGGGCTCTGCTGGCACTCCTGCTGGCCGGATGGGTCAGCGCGGCCCTGCCCTGGCTGATGAGCCTTGCCGCCGGGTGCATGGTCTGCGTGACGGCTCAGGAGATGATCCCCGAAGCCGTGGAAGCCGACGAACCGGCAGGGGTCATCAGCGTGGTGGCAGGCTTTGCCCTGATGATGGCGCTGGATGTGGCCTTATAGCAGAAAAGGAGACCGTTCCGCGGTCTCCTTTGTCGTTATCCTTCAAAAATTTCGGCCTGCAGTGCGTCCAGCTGTTCAAAGCTGTACAGGCGGTTCAGTGCCTCTACCAACTCCTTTTTGGAGAGCCGGGGCGGCAGGCCCAGTGTATTGAGCAGCTGATATTTCCGCTCGGTACTGCCCGGTGTGCCAGAGAGCCCCCAGTTGTACAGGTCGGTATAGGTGATCTGCCGCCCTTCGGGGCGGGCAGACGCGGCACCGATCTCCGCACCCAGCGCGTCTTTCAGGCATTGCAGGACGATTTCATCTTCCACGCCTTCCACACCCAGCAGGCCCTCCTTGCCGGGTTGGGGCTTTCGCTTTTCCTTGCCGTGGATGGCGGGCACATAGGCCTGCACCACGTTTTCCGCTCCCACCAGATTGGTGATGTAGGTGCGGATGCGGAACCCGGCCGCGTCAGAATCCGTGAATAAGATCAGCCCGTTTTTCTTCGCCAGCGCTTTCAGAAGCTGCTGGCGTTTTTTGTCCTTGTAGATGCCAAAGCCGTCGGTCAGCAGGATCATGGCATCGGTCAGGTGCGAAAGGCGGGCGGCATCGTATTTGCCCTCCACCACCAGTACCCTGTCAGTATGCAGCAGATCTCGTTCGTTCATCGTCCACTCCCCGCCAGCGCCAGACGGCAGAGCGCTGTTTCCAGCAGGGTCTGTACATCCACGGGCTGGCTCTTCAAACTTTTATCGAGGTCCAGCAGCACCTGTAAACAGGCTTCCAGCTGGCTCAACGTGTAATGCGATGCTGTCTCGGCCGAACGCTTGAGCCGATAGTCGCTGCCCTTGTAGCCGAAATCCTTGAACACGGTGTTGTAGCTCTTCTTTTTGGAAGCGCCCAGCTTGACCCGATAGAGGTCCACATAGCTGCCGATCATGGCACCGGTGATGGCAATGGGCTCCTGCTGTAAGCGCAGCAGGGTCTGCAGTTTTTTGCAGGCACCGGTGGCGTTTTTGGCGGTGATCATCCGGATCATCTCGAACACGTCCGCTTCCAGACTCACGGTGCCCATCTCGGCCACCATGGCGGCGGTGACGGTCTGATAACCCGACAGGGCGCAGAGTTTGTCCACCTCGTTTTCCAGCAGGAAGGGATCCTCGCCGCAGCGCTCCAACAAGGCGGCGGCGGCACCCTCGGGCAGGGTGGTATCCTGCGCCTTGGCCCGCTCAATGAGCATCATTTTCAGCTCGTAGGGCTTAGGTTTGGCCAGCTCCTCGGCAAAGCCAAGCTTCTGGCATGCGGTGATAAGCTTCTGTGCCCGCTTGCCGGTCTTGAGCTTGTTCCGCTCCAGTTCAAACACACTGCCCAGCACCACCACGGCGTTTTCCAGGCTGGCGAGGGTGCTGCACAGTTCGTCTAGGTCTTTGTCACCGTAGGCGGCGGGCTCGAGTTCGGGCAGAACCACCACGCGCCGGGTGCCGAAGAAGGAAATAGTGCCCGCCGCCATGATGAGCTGTTCGATTTCGGGCGCGGCACCGTCCAGCACGGTGGTCTCCTCGTCTGTGTCGGCGCTGAGCACCTTGACAGCAGCGGCCACCGCCTGCCGGACGAGATACCGCTCGCTGGAATAGAAATAGTAGACCGGACAGCCGCGGTCAGCCAGCTGGCGCAGTTTGGTCTCCGTCGCCATGGCGGGGCCCCCTTTCGTTATTTTAGGGTTCAATGACAGTTGAATAGACAGTTGAATAGTGCCTTCGTCATTT
>CALDLZ010000450.1 GCA_937915335.1 uncultured Faecalibacterium sp. | reverse complement strand
GGTTTTCGGGCAGGCGCAGGACGGCCCGGGCATGACGTTCTGTCAGGCCATTGTCCAGCACGAACTGCCTTTGGTCGGCTGTCAATTGTAACAGCCGCAGTTTGTTGGCAAGGGTAGGCTGTGCCATGCCCAGCCGCTTGGCCGCTTCGGCCTGGGTGCAGTCCCACAGGGCCATCACATCCCGCAGGCCCTGCGCCTGCTCAAATGGATTCAGATCCTCGCGCTGGATGTTCTCCAGCAGGCCCAGGGCTGCCGTCCGCTGGTCACCGCAGTCGCAGAGAATGGCCGGGATGGTCTCCATCTTGGCCATCTTGCAGGCACGGAGCCGCCGCTCCCCTGCCACCAGCTCATAGCCGCCCTCGACCCGCCGCACGGAGACAGGCTGTAACAAGCCGTTTTCCCGGATGCTCTGGGCCAGACCTGCTAGCTCCTTTTCATCAAAGGTAGTGCGGGCCTGAAACGGCGAGGGCCGGATGCTTGCCACAGGCAGAGCGTAGATCTTCCCGGCAGGTTTCTTCCATTCAAACATGATTCTTTCCCCTTTCGCTGAAATGTGACATCGTTTTCCACTGTTTCCCGGGAAACGGTGGAAAGTTCGTTCATTACAGTTCCAGTGTACCAGAAATCAAAAAGCCCTGCCAGAAGATTCGTTCGGCAGGGCTTTGCATTTATCTTACGGTTTTGCGTTATTTCAGCGGAGACTTTGCGATTTTTCCACCGTTTCTGGGGTAGGCTGTCGGAGTTTGCGAAATCTTTTTGCAGAGGATGAGGGTGCGGGTATCACCGCCCGGCAGATGCAAAGTGCGGGTCTCTTTGTACTCACCGCCCAGCTTTTTGATGGCACCCCAGGCCGCGGCAAGCTCCTCCTCGCCGGAAGCGCCCTTCATGGCCAGGAAGCTGCCGCCCACCTTGACCAGCGGCAGGCAGTACTCGGCCAGCATGGGCAGGGCCGCCACCGCACGGGCGGAGGCCAGATCAAACTGCTCCCGCCATGCCTTGCGGGCGGCCTCCTCGGCACGTTCCTTGGCAAATTCCACACCGGTCAGGCCCAGCTCGGCGCAGGCATATTTCAGGAAGTCCACCCGCTTGCCGGTGGGCTCCATCAGGGTCAGCTCCAGTTCGGGCTTGTAGATTTTGGTCACAATGCCCGGGAAGCCCGCACCGGCACCCACGTCCACCATCTTCCCCGCCACCTCGGGCTGGGATGCAAACAGCAGGCTGTCGAGGAAATGCTTATCCTCGATGCCCTCCGGGTCGGTGATGGCAGTCAGGTTGACTTTCTGGTTGTAATCCACCAAAATCCGCGCAAAGGTGTCCAGCTTGTCCAGCTGCTCCCCAGTCAGGGCAATGTTCCACATGGAACACTTTTGTTCCAGTCTCGCTTTATCGATCATTTTATTCTCCAGTCAAAACAACATAAACCGGCTCATGGTGTACCGCCGGCAAAAATTTCTCCAAGACATCCTTCGTGTACAGCTTGAGCGACGAGGTGTTGATGCAGGGATGGCACCCCAAAAACTCGCCCTTGACCACATCCTCATCCATGAGCAGTTGGACCTTGTTTTCCTTGTCATT
>CALDLZ010000449.1 GCA_937915335.1 uncultured Faecalibacterium sp. | reverse complement strand
TCCGTTTTCCCGCTGGCAGCAAAAGCAGGCCATTAAAAAGCAGTATGCCGCCGCCAAACACGCCGGTCAGGCTGCCGGAAATACCGCCCAGGCTGCGTCCAAAACCGGAAAAGCCGCAAGGACGGTAAAAGAAAAGGCACAGCAGGCAGGGGCGTTCGTCATGCGTCACAAGAAGGGTTTCCTGATGGCAGGGGTTTTGTTCCTCATTACCTGTATGATGATGAATACCATGTCCTCCTGCTCCATGATGGCACAGAGCATCGGTTCCGTTCTCTCTGGCACCACTTATCCGTCGGATGACCCGGAAATGCTGGCAGTGGAGGCAGATTATACAGCCAGAGAAGCCCAGTTGCAGGAGGAAATCGACAACATTGAAAGCAGCCACCCAGGGTATGACGAGTATCGCTATGACCTTGGTATGATCGGCCATGACCCTCATGAGCTGGCAGCATTTCTGTCTGCTGTCTTGCAAGGTTACATCCGGCAGAGCGCTCAGGCAGAGTTGGCGCGTGTGTTTGCAGCACAGTATCAGCTGACGCTTACTGAGGAAGTGGAGATCCGCTACCGCACGGAGACCTCCACCGACCCGGAGACCGGCGAGACCACCTCAGAAGAAGTCCCCTATGAGTATTACATTTTGAATGTGAAACTCACCAGCAAGCCCATTTCCGCTGTGGCGTCGGAGTTACTGACCCCGGAGCAGATGGAAATGTATCAGGTTTACCGGCAGACTATGGGCAATAAGCCGCTGTTGTTTGGCGGTGGTTCCCCTGACATGAGCAATTCCGAGGACTTGACCGGTGTGCAGTTCGTAAATGGAACCCGTCCCGGAAATCCGCAGCTGGTAGAGCTGGCCAAGCGTCAGGTCGGCAATGTGGGCGGCTATCCTTATTGGAGCTGGTATGGCTTTGACAGCCGCGTGGAGTGGTGCGCCTGCTTTGTATCCTGGTGTTATAACCAGGCTGGAAAAAGTGAGCCGCGCTTTGCAGGCTGTGAGTGGCAGGGCGTTCCGTGGTTCCAGTCTCATGGACAATGGGGTGCAAGAGGCTATAACAATTTGGCTCCCGGAGATGCAATTTTCTTTGATTGGGATTTGGATGGGACAGCAGACCATGTGGGTATCGTGATCGGTACGGATGGCAGCCGTGTTTATACCGTGGAGGGAAATTCCGGCGATGCCTGCAAGATCAAAAGTTATGACCTGAATTATCAAAGCATTAAAGGCTATGGCCTGATGAACTGGTAACAGACTTTGTGGAAAGGAGTGAACGGTTATGGCAAAAAACAAAATTGAACGTATCGACCAGGAAATTGAGAAAACCCGTGAGAAGATTGCGGAATATCAGGAAAAGCTCAAGACCTTGGAAGCACAGAAAACGGAGGCAGAGAATCTGGAAATCGTTCAGATGGTTCGTGCGTTACGCATGACTCCAGCACAGCTGAACGCTATGCTTTCCGGTGGAATGAACCACGGCAGAGATACGGCACTGCCGGAATCAAATAATCAGGAGGCTACCGCTTATGAAGAATAAAAGAATTTGCAAAACACTTTCCGCCCTTTGCCTGACAATGGTTGTGGCATTTGGCTTTACGATCCCTGCTTTCGCACAGGGGTCAGAACAGGCTCCGGCGGCACCGGCAGAGGATTCTACCAATGACAGCAATGTGATTGTGGAAGAAGCAGAACCGGCACCGGCACTTACACCAGATGGCAATGCCGCTCTGGTGGATGATTTTGGTGGCAATAAGCAGCTCATTACCGTTACCACCAAGGCTGGCAACTATTTTTACATTTTGATCGACAGGGCTAATGAGGATAAAAAGACTGCTGTTCACTTTCTGAACCAGGTGGATGAAGCTGATTTGATGGCACTGATGGAAGATGAAAATGTCAAAGAGGAGCCGGCTGTTGTGTGTAGCTGCACGACAAAATGTGAAGCGGGGGCAGTCAATACGGCCTGCCCGGTCTGTGTAACTGATAAGAGTAAATGTACGGGCAAAGCACCGGAACCTCCGGCAGAAACATCGGAGCCGGAAAAAGAGAAGCCTGCCGGATTGAACCCGGCTTCGATAGTCCTTTTGCTGGCTCTGCTTGGTGGCGGTGGCGTATTTGCCTACTTGAAGCTCGTTAAGAACAAGCCTAAGACCAAGGGCAATGACAGTCTGGACGATTATGATTATGGCGAGGAAGATTCCGAGGAATGGGAAACCGGGGATGAGGAGTTGGACGAGCCGGACGCTGACGGGGGCAGCACAGAAGAAGATGACGAGGACAGCGTGAAATGACCCGATTCACAGACAGTCCCTATGAACGCATGATGACACGCAGGCCGGAGGGCGGGAAGGAAACTTTCCGTCCTCCTTCTTTACCCCACAGCCACCCCTGTTATGGTTGCGGGAATTATGGAAGACCCTGCGTAGGTATCTGCCATCGAGAGATGGAACGCTGGCTTAAAGAAAGGAAACGAAAAAAATGAGTGTTCTGATTACATTTATTAAACTGATTTCTGTTTTTGATTTACTGGTGATTGCCGTGTATTTTGGCGGCGACATTCTTTCTACCATGTTAAACAAACTTCGGAGAACGCCAAAGCAAGATGACCCCTTTGATTTCTCCTTAGATACCGTGACAGTTTCATTGTCCATAGATTCTATCCGTCAGCTTTATTCCGGTGACGCGGCAGATTTTGTGAAAGAACAGATCCTGCCAAATGTGGAGAAAACAATGGCTGTTTTGACGGATCAAGAACAGACAGCAGCCTGTCTGCTCTTATCTGCTCTGATCGGTTTTCTTGCAGCAGAAGCTCCTATGGATGAACAGAGCTTTCCTATGGTAATGGAACTTTTGAACTGTATGGAGGGGGAAAAAGAGGATGGTTGTCAGGATGCAGTAGATATTTTGTTTGAAGATACCGTCAGCAATACCCACCGTCATGAAGAATATTACAGCAATTATCAACGCTACCAGCTGATGCAGGTGGATAAAACCCGTGTCATTTTGGCTTGCCGCATCATCATCAATGACCTGCTGGGGAAACTGTACCGCTATGATTATCGGTTTGGCTATAACCTGCTTTTGGATGAGGAAAACAGCATTGAGAAAAAGCTGCACACGCCTGTGCGAGAAGAATGGGAGGATGAAGATTATGAAACTTGTAATTGCTGAAAAGCCATCAGTTGCCCAGAGTTTGGCGGCGGTGATCGGTGCAACCGTCCGTAAGGATGGGTATCTGGAGAGCAACGGCTGGCGTGTCAGCTGGTGCGTGGGCCACCTGGCCGGTCTTGCGGATGCAGACAGCTATGACCCAAAGTATGCCAAGTGGCGATATGATGATCTGCCTATCCTGCCGGAACATTGGCAGATGGTGGTGGGAAAAGATAAGAAAAAGCAGTTTGATATTCTCAAAAAGCTGATGAATGCCCCGGATGTGACGGAAGTGGTAAATGCCTGTGATGCCGGACGCGAGGGCGAGATGATCTTCCGTAGCGTCTATGAGCTGGCAGGTTGCAAGAAGCCGATGAAAAGGCTCTGGATTTCTTCGATGGAGGACTCCGCCATAAGGGAAGGCTTTGCAAACCTGCGCCCCGGTGCGGACTATGACGGACTTCGGGATGCTGCCCTCTGCCGTGCCAAGGCCGACTGGCTGGTGGGAATCAATGCCACAAGGCTTTTTTCCGTGCTGTATCACCGAACCCTCAACATCGGGCGCGTGATGTCTCCAACACTGGCACTCATTGTCCAGCAAGAGGCTGAGATCGACACCTTTCAGCCGGTTCCCTTTTATACCGTGGCGCTGGAACTGCCCGGTCTTACCGTATCCGGGGAGCGCATGGCGGATAAGGTTGCTGCTGAGCAGCTGAAAGAAGCCTGTCAGGGTGTAAA
>CALDLZ010000448.1 GCA_937915335.1 uncultured Faecalibacterium sp. | reverse complement strand
CCTGGACCATCTCGATGAAGCGGGAGGCCGCGGCGGTGGGGCTCACCTCCCGGAGAGTGCACATATCCACCGTGCGGGAGGGGATCTCAAAGTCCGTCTTCAGCACCCGGATGGAGCCTTGCTCCAGGTCCCGGCGCACGAACTCCTCCGTGACGCCGGCAACGCCCAGGCCGATGGCCGCCATGTCCACGAGAAGGGAGCGGGAGGAGAGCTCGATCTCCGGCGTCAGCGTGACGCCCCGCTTCAGGAAGTACTGCTCCAGGAAGACCCGGGAGCTGGCCTTGCGCTCCAGCAGGATCAAGGGGAAGGCCGCGATCTCCTGCAGGGAGTAGACGTGGTCGAAGTCGCAGGGATAGTCGCTGCCCGCCACGAAGACGGAGTGGGTCTCGAAGCAGGGGAAGTCCAGAAGGTTCGTCTTGTCCGAGGGGGAGGAGGCGAAGGCAATGTCCACCACGCCGGACTTCAGCAGGCTCAGCACCTTGGCGCTGCGGCCGCTGACGATCTTCAGCCGGATGCCGGGGTGCTTGCGGTGGAAGGCCTCCAGATACGGCGTCAGGAAGAGGCTCGTCACCGTGTCGGAAGCGCCGATGGTCAGGGTCCCCAGCAGCAGCTGCTGGGCCTGGGAGAGCTTGTCCTCGCCGGTGGAGAGCAGGCTCAGGGCGCTGCGGACGTACTCATAGAGCATCTGACCCTCGCCGGTGAGGGTCACGCCCCGTGGGCTCCGGGAGAAGAGCCGGGCCTGCAGGGCGGTCTCCAGCTGCTTGATGGACTGGCTGACGGCGGACTGGGAGATGTAAAGATTCTTCGCGGCCAGGGAGATGTTGCCGGTCTCGGCCACCTCCTTGAACACGCGGTAAAGCTCCAGCTTGACTGCCATGGGATGGGACCTCCATTTCTCACTCTTATCTCAGTGAAAGCCATTATAAGCAATCGCAATGGAAAATGCAAGGGGAAAAGCGGAGAATTTCGCGAAAAACCCACCCCGCCCCAGGCCCCCCTTTTCGGCAAAACTCACAGCCCGCGGCCTCTTTGCCGCGTCCCACCTGCATTGCCCCGTAGGGCACGCCGACCCGGCGTGCCCTGTAGGGGGCGGGCTCCGCCCCGCCCCGCCGGGGAAGGCTCCGTTTCACACCGATCCCCGGTGCTTCCTGAACGCCGCCCCCCGCTGCGTAGGGGCGGACCCATGTGTCCGCCCGTGAACGGCTCCCGCGCGGGACCATGTCCGGGCCGACACACAGGTCGGCCCCTACAGATCCTATTGGAAACATCCATCGCACAAAAAACGGGCGGGGTGACCACACCCCGCCGTTTCTCAGGACCGCCCCAAAACCCAAAATATCCTGGCAGAAACCGTGTTTCTGCCAGGATATCCCTACGTATTTCTGAAAACTCCTCTCACAGCTCCTGCTGGGCCACCCACTGGAGGAACTGCTCCGCCAGACGGAGCTGGCCCGGCGTCAGGGGGCGCAGACGCTCCGCCACGTCCCGCCAGGCGGCGTCCTCGTGGCGGGCGGTGCCCACCAGGAACTCGTCCGGCGTGGTGTCCAAGGCGATGGCCAGACGCATGATGACCTCGGTGGAGGGGATGGAAACCGCACGCTCGATGCTGGACATATAGGTCGGGCTGATATCCACCATCTCGCTGAGGGCGGCCTGTGTCAGTCCTGCCTTTTTGCGGCAGCGGGCGATCCGCTGTCCGATCTGCTTGTAATCCAAATCCATTTGATCCCCTCCGGTAGTTGCTGTCTTTATGATATGGGAATCAAGAAATAGTTAAACAATCTAAAAGAGTAGAAAAACGCTTGACAATTTAGAAATGGAAATTTATAGTTGGAAACAACACTTGAAATACGAACGGAGGCCGAAACTATGTCCGAACCGATCTATCAGAAGATGTATACCACCCTCTTCAACGCCATCACCGACGCCCTGGCACAGCTGGAGGCCCAGGATCTCCCCGCCGCCCAGGAGACCCTCCGCCAGGCCCAGCAGACCACCGAGGACCTGTATCTGGAAGCCCCCTGACATCTAATTGTGATTATAAACTAAACAATTTTTCGTGCGCCTGTTGACAATATAAGAAAAAGAGCGTACTATAAAAATAATAAATTTTAGCATATTTTAGAATGAGGAGGCGATGGAAGATGTTCCAAGTCGATCTTGCTGAAATCAAAGAGAAATTGAGCGCATTGGAGAAGAATTTTACCTCCGGACCCAGACTTGCCTATGCTGGCGATGCGGCTTACGTTTCTGACTGCCGTGGAACTTGCATGGGCGGCTGCAGCGGCAGTTGTGTGGCAAGCTGCGATTCCACGTGTACGGGCATTCAGACGGACTGATAATGCTTGAAGGACCAAAAGCCAATTCTCTTGTAACACGAGGGAATTGGCTTTTGCGATAGGAGAACTTCAATTATGATGACGAATCGGAACAAAGCGCTTACGCTATGTTTGACGGAAGCCTGTAATCTTCAGTGTGTTTATTGCTACGAGCACAATAAAAGCGCCAGAAATATGCCGGTTGCCGTGGCAAAACAGATTTTGGATCAGGAACTGAACATGGAGGACGGGTGTGATTTTGTCCAGATAGAATATTTCGGCGGAGAGCCGTTCCTCGCATTTCCTGAGATGAAGGAGATCCACGAGTATCTGATCTCAAACAAGTGGAGGAAAAAGTACCGTGTGAACACCACGACGAACGGGACGCTGGTCCATGGGGAGATTAAGCGGTGGTTATATGAGAACCGTGACACGATTACATGCTGTTTGTCGCTGGACGGCAATAAAGCGGCACATGATATCAACCGCTGCAATTCATTTGACCAAATTGACCTGGATTTCTTTCAAAGCACCTGGAGCGATCCCAGTATCAAAATGACGATTTCCAACTTATCCCTCCCGCTTTTGGCGGAATCCGTAATTTTTGCACATCAGAAGGGGTTTGCGGTGAACTGCAACCTGGCCTATGGGATCGATTGGAGTGATCCCTCCAACTGTGTTGAACTGCAGCG
Organism: uncultured Faecalibacterium sp.; assembly: GCA_937915335.1. Lineage (GTDB taxonomy): Bacteria > Bacillota > Clostridia > Oscillospirales > Ruminococcaceae > Faecalibacterium. The sequence goes on along the minus strand of CALDLZ010000448.1, from coordinate 1,425 downwards.
GCAGTTGTTGGCCTTAATGGATTACTATCTTGCGAATCCCAACACTGCACCCTGCTCACTTCTGTCGTACCGGATCGACGGGGTGCAGAAGGATACCAACAGGGTTCGGAAGTGGTGTGGAGCTGGCACGCACATGCCGACCTACAGTGTCGATGGGAAAAAGTATGCCTGCCAGTTTTTTACGCCGCTTTCCTTGGGAGAAGAGAGGGCGAAGCTCGCAAAGTCACTGCAGTTCATTCAGGATATCCCCTTGGATCTCCTGGATGAGAAATGTAGGAATTGCCCAGTTGTTGCAATCTGCCCGTCCTGCTGCGGATCGAATTACATGGATTCCGGGAGCCTTTACAAAAAAGACGACAACCAGTGCGAGCTGACAAAGATTGTTGTCCTGGCAAATTCTTATTTTCAGTACGAAAGATTGCAGCGACAGCAGGTAAGCTTGACCCAGGAGGAAGAGTACAGACTGCTGAACGGGATTCTGATTGTGCAGGACTCTCTGCAGTAACTTTGAGGCTTCTGCTGCTGGTCACGGCCTGTTTCGTTTGGGGCACTGCGTTTTTTCGGTCCCGGCGTCAGGGCTTGACAAGGGATTTTTCGGTGTTATAATGGTTCCATTCAATCGGCTTTGACGGAGAAGAACCCGCGCAGCGGCGGACAGAGAGGGACCCATCGGGTGGAAGGGTCCCGCGACACGCGGCGGCTGTACCACTCCTGAGCTGCCCGGGAAGACCGGGCCGGGCCTTTCCCGTTACAGAAAGTCACAAGCGGCATCGGCAAGATGAGCGAACGCTGTGCGCACCGTCCTTCCGGACTTCGGAAAGGAAAGGTGGGGGAAACCCATCAGGGGTTTCCTGCACGGGCAGGATCATAAGATCCGGAACGGATCTTTTCCTGCTTGCACGGCAAAACGCAGCTTTGCCGTGCAAGCAGGGTGGAACCGTGGAACGCTTTGGCGCTTCACCCCTGGGATCTCTGGGGGCGGAGCGCATTTGTTTTGCCCCGGACCTTCCGGAAAACTGGAAGGCACACACGGAAAGGAGCATTTACCATGTCCGAAGAAAACCTGTACACCTTTGAAAACGAGACCTACCGCAAGACCTACTGGCACACCTGCTCCCACGTTCTGGCCCAGGCCGTCAAGCGCCTCTGGCCGGAGGTGAAGCTGGCCATCGGCCCCAGCATCGACACCGGCTTCTACTATGACCTGGACGCCCCCTTCGCCTTCACCCCGGAGCATCTGGCCGAGATCGAGGCCGAGATGCGCAAGATCTGCAAGGAGAAGCTGAAGCTGGAGCGCTTTGAGCTGCCCCGGGAAGAGGCCATCCGGTTCATGGAGGAAAAGGAAGAGCCTTATAAGGTGGAGCTGATCCGGGATCTGCCCGAGGACGCCCAGGAACTGCTGGACCAGTATGAAATGCTCCAGTA
>CALDLZ010000447.1 GCA_937915335.1 uncultured Faecalibacterium sp. | reverse complement strand
AGCAATCAGACGGCAGTAGGAAAGGATACAAATAACATCCTGACAGCCAACCTGAAAAACAGTGCCGTGACAGCCGCCAAGGCAATGCAGACAAAAGGAAAAAAGGAGCAGGAGATCTATAACGATCTGCGAAAGCAAGGGTACACGGATAACCAGATCCTCTATGCGCTGAACCAATTGAGCTAAACAAAAAGCCCCCACCGATTTACACGGCGAGGGCTTGCGAGGGTAAAGATGCAGTTATGCGAGATGAAGCTGATTCTTTAAGGCATCCTGAAGGACTTGGCTGAAGTTGACGTTCCGCTCCAAAGCGGCGGCGTTGAGCCAGGCGGGCAGGGTGACAGTGCGGCTGACGGATTTATTCACATTGGCAAGGCGGATGGACGGCATATAGGCATCCACCAGAACAACACGCTCATTCTCTTTGGGTTGGATGGAGGAGAGGGCAGAAGGAGCCGGGATCGGCTCGCCGTCCTCTTCCAGGCCGAACATGACACAGCCCAGCAGTTCACGGGCAGAGAGAAGGGCATCTTCCTCGTCGGTACCGCTGGTGGCAACGCCCAGGTCGGGAAAATCCACGGCAATCTCCTGCCCATCCTCATAGATGAACACGGCAGGGTAGAAATAACGGTCAGGAAGATTCTTTTTCATCATAATACCTCCTACAAATTATCTGAATTTCAGGCCGGATTGCTGCTCGATACGATTCAGCGTCGGCCTGGGAATATCTTTATCAGGGTCTTTTACGGTGACACGACCCGGCTTTGTGGGATGCTTGAACTGATGGTGACTGCCAACGCAGTTTACCTCATACCAGCCATCAGCCTTTAGCGCTTTGATGACTTCACGGGAAGAATAGCTTTTCACATCATCATCTCCTCAAAGACAATATAACACATAGAATAATATTTGTCAACGAGAAAGGAAGAAGAGTATGGCAGTTACAAAAGCTCAGCTTGCGAACTGGAGCAAGGAATATGAAGCGAACCAAAACAAGGAATCAACGAAAAAGACCAACCTGAACAATACCACAAGAGCCGGAAAGCAGACCACCGCAACGCAGAAAGTTTCCAGAGCCCAGCTGAACCAATGGAGTGCTGAGTACGAAAGCAACATGCAAACCTCTCAGACGGCGCTGAGCGGGAACACACCTCATCAGTCTGCTGCGCAGACAGCTTCCCCTCAAGGGGAAGCCTTGGTCGCAGGCAGTGACCTGTAT
>CALDLZ010000446.1 GCA_937915335.1 uncultured Faecalibacterium sp. | reverse complement strand
TGGCTGCTGCTGGCCGTGGTGGTCATCGTCATCGTGTTCGGCAGTGTGCTGTACAAACGCACCTTTACCACCAAAGAACTGGCCCTGACCGGCGTTATGGCCGCCCTGAGCCTGGTGGCTTACCTGTTCTTCCGTGTGCCGTTCTATGGCGGTTCCTCGTTCCATCTGGGCAACACCTTCACTGCCCTGACCGCCCTGCTGCTGGATGGCGTTTCCGGCGGCCTGGCCGGTGCGATCGGTCTGGCTCTGGCCGATATTCTGGCCGGTGACCCGGGCTATGCCATCACCACCTTCGTGCTGAAGTTCATCATCGGCATCACCTGCGGTGCCGTGGCTCACAAGGTATTCAAGCTGCGTGACCTCGACCGCCACAGCAAGGGCTACCTGCTCAAGGTCATCGTGGCTGGCGGTTCCGGCCTGCTGCTGAACGTGTTCACCGACCCGTTCCTGGGCTACTTCCGCAATGTCTACATCTTCGGCCAGGAGTACACCGTGGCTCAGGCGCTCACCAAAATCGCCGGTGGTGTCACCTTTGTCAACAGCGTGGCTTCCACCGTCTGCGTGGTCATCCTGTATCTGGCCCTGCGCCCGGCTCTGGAGCGCGCCGGCCTGTTGCCCAAGGGCGAAAAGAAGTAAACCTCTCATCTCTTTCTGACGTATATAGGGAAAGCCCCCGGTCTGGATTCTTCTCAGACCGGGGGCTTTTCGTTACTCTTTTTCAAATACCAGGAAGCGGAACGCGATCTCGGTGGTCAGTTCGGGCAGGGCAGCCAGACGGGCCGCGCCGTCCCGGGGCGTTTTCCAGTAATAGGGGGTCATGGCGAACAGCGCTTCCAGCAATTCAGCAGGCACCGTGATGCTGCCCGAGACCTCCCGCTCGCCGATGGGACGGAAGCCCTCGTAGGCCACCTCCTGCACCGGGTTTTTGTAGGGCGTGTCGTAGAGGACCGCCTTCATCTGGTAGAGGTGCTCGGCACCGGGCACAACGTATATCATCCGTCCGCCCGGACGCAGGACACGCAGGAACTCTTCCCGGGCAAAGGGAGAAAAGCAGTTGAGCAGCAGGTCGGCCCACCCAGTGCGGACGGGCTGGGCAAAACTGGATGCCACCGCATACCGGGCGGTGGGCAGGGCCCTGGCGGCCAGCCGGACGGCAGGCTTTGCGATATCAAAGCCCGCCAGCTGCAGCGGCCTGCCCTCCTTTGCAAACCGCTGGGCGATACAGCGGTCGTACCAGCCCTCGCCGCAGCCCGCATCCAGCAGGTGGAGCGGTGCACCCGCCTGTGCAGGCACGCCGTACTCCCCGCACAGCTCCCCCAGCGCCTCACCGAAGATGCCGTAATATCCGGCGTTCAGGAAGGCGCGGCGGGCGGCAACCATCTCCTTGCTGTCGCCGGGGGCCTTGGTGCGCATACTCTGCACGGGCAGCAGGTGCCAGTATCCCTCTTTTGCCCGGTCAAAGCTATGGTTTTTGCCGCATTTCAGGGTCTCATCCCCCGAGAGAGCCCCGCCGCAGAGCGGGCACTGCCACGGGGCAAAGGGCTCAGATCTCATCGCTGTGATCCTCGATGGGGGCGGTGGCACCACCGTGGGCGGTCATATACTCTTCAAAGTTTGTGAACTTCTGCTGGGGTGGGCGGCGGCTGATGAGCACCAGACCCGGGTCATCGTCACGGGCAGAAGCAGTGTTGCGGCCACGGCCACGGGAGGCCTCGTTCTTGGCGGGGCGGGCCGGACGGCTGCCACTCTGGGCGGCACTGCGGTTATTACGGCCGCCCTGCTGGCTCTGGCTGTTCTGGGCCGGACGGGCATTGCGGCTGCCGCGGTCCGTGCGCTGATCATTGCGCTCCGTGCGCTGCTCGGTGCGGGCGGGCTGCTGGCCGCCGCGCTGGCGCTGGGTATTCTGGCTGTTCTGAGCCGGGGCAGCCTGCTTTGCAGCGGGCTGTGCGGCGGGAGCCTTTTTTGCCGGGCGCAGAGGGGTAGCCTCCGGGGCGCTCACAAAGTGAGGGTCAAACTTGGGCTGGGCGTTGCTGCCACGGTTAGCAGGCTGCTGGGCATTGCCCTCGCGGCGGGGGCGGTTATTATTGAAACGGCGGTTTTCATTGCGTCCGCCGGAAGTGCGCTTCTGGTTTTCCTCCATGGATGTTCCTTCCTTCGGTTCGGTTTTCTCAGGTTTCGGCTGTTTTGCAGCCGTTTTTTCTTTTTTCTGGGCGGCAGGCTTTTCGGCCTTGGCTGCTCTGGCGGGTTTCTCCGCCTTCACGGGTTTTTCAGGTTTTGCGGGTGCTTCTGCCGCCTCGGCTTTGGGCTTTTTGCCCCGCGCCGGGGGTACGGCCTTGACAGGCGCAGGCACACCATCCCAGGGGTGGCCGGAGACCACCGGGATCTGGCGGCGGTTCAGCTTTTCGATGCCAGCCAGATATTCCTTTTCCTCGGGGGCGCAGAAACTGATGGCGGTACCATCGGCACCGGCACGGGCCGTGCGGCCAATGCGGTGGACATAGGTCTCGGGCACCTCGGGTAGGTCGTAGTTGAACACATGGGACAGCTCGCTGATGTCGATACCCCGGGCGGCGATATCTGTTGCCACCAGCACCCGGGTCTTGCCCGCCTTGAAATCCTCCAGCGCCGTCACACGGGCGGTCTGGCTCTTGTTTCCGTGGATGGCGGCGGCAGGAATACCCTGCTTGTTCAGATCTTTTGCGATCTTATCCGCGCCGTGCTTGGTACGGCTGAACACCAGCGCGTTCACCACCTCGGGCTGCAGGTTCTTGATCAGCCAGGGCAGCAGAAATTTCTTGTTGCCCTTCTCGACAAAATACAGGCTCTGCTGGATACGGTCCACGGTGCTGGACACCGGGTCCACCTTGACAAAGGCCGGGTCATGCAGGATGCCCGCGGCCAGCTGCTCGATCTCCTTGGGCATAGTGGCGCTGAACATCAGGTTCTGGCGCGTCTCGGGCAGCTTGGCGATCACCTTTTTCACATCGTGGACAAAGCCCATATCCAACATCCGGTCAGCTTCGTCCAGAACAAAGATCTCGATATTAGAGAGATCGATGAACCCCTGACCCACCAGGTCGTTCAACCGGCCCGGACAGGCAATGAGGATATCGACGCCCTTTTTCAGTGCCGCCACCTGGGGAGCCTGACCCACACCGCCGAAGATCACAGTGCTGCGCAGGGTCAGGTACTTGCCGTAAGCCTCAAAGCTCTCGCCGATCTGCAGGGCAAGCTCCCGGGTAGGGGTCAGGATCAGGGCACGGATGGCACCCTTTTTGCGGGGGGCGTTGGCCGTCAAGCGGTCGAGCATGGGCAGCGCAAAAGCTGCCGTCTTGCCGGTGCCCGTCTGGGCGCAGCCCATCAAGTCCCTCCCGGCCAGCACAGGCGGGATAGCCGCCGCCTGAATGGGCGAGGGGGATTCATAGCCCGCCTGTGCCACAGCACGCAGCACAGGCGCGGACAGATTCAGTTCATTAAATGTCATTCTTCACCTAAAATGTTTCTGCATTCGATATAGTAGCGCTTTTCCTCCGCATGGCCCATGCTGAAGGTCTTGCGGGGCAGCACGCCGCCCATGACGATGCCTTTGAACAGGTCACTCTTCTCAAAGGGGGGCAGCAGGAAGACCACGCCGCCCTGCTTGCGCAGTGCCTGCGCGGCTGGCTCGTCGTGGATATAATCCACCCGGGCCTCGATGTGACGGGCCATAAAATACTCAATGAATGCGTCGATGGTGCCCACGGTCAGCGGGGCAACGGGATGTTCAAAGCTGAGCACATTGGAAATGTGGGGTCCGGCCAGCGTAAAGGACTGCTGTTTTGCATTGCCGAAGCAGATGCCGGCCCCGTTGGAATCGCTCCACGCGATCAGGGCCAGCAGCACGGCACCGCAGTCCACATTGAAGAGGACACGGTGGATGGGCTCGATCTCAATGGCCGGGGAGTGGACGTTGCAGACCTCGGCCAGGCACCAGCGGGCCGGGTGGGTCAGCTGCTGCTCCGGGGTCAGGGTCTTTTTCAGCTCCTCCCAGCAGGCTTTGGCAGAGGCCAGCGAATGGTTGCCATCGCCCACGGCCAGCGTCAGGGGCACGCCGCCCCTGGCCTGCGGATACTTGGCATCAAAGGCCTCCTGGCTGCCCAGGCCATTCAGGGCCTTGTCGATCTGCTCCAGCAGGGCGGGATCCTCCACGGCCCAGCCGGCAATGTGGCCGCCGTTCAGCATCAGATCGCCCTCGTAGACCTTGCGCAGCTGCTCCTTCTTCTCACCGATGGGCTCGACGAGGGTACAGCCGGGGTCATCGGCCAGCATCATAATGTGGGGCGTTTCCAGCCTGGCCTCCCGGCGCACGGCCATGCGGGGCGGGATGCGGCTCTCCACGGTGTGCTCACTGGGGCGGACGGCAGGCTTTGCGCCCTCGGCATAGCTGTATGCCTCCAGGTCGATCTTGCCCACAAGGCCCTGCCGCACCCGGCCGCTCTGTTCGGTGCGCTCCACATAGATGAAGCCGTCCACCGCACGGGTCAGCACGTTCCGGGCGTAATCATCCATGGCGGCATGGATGCTGTCGATCTTCTCGTTCACATCCGCATCCTCCAGATAGACCTCCGGCAGGATCAGGTTCAGCGCGCTGGGCCCGCTCGCTGCGGCCTTTGCGGCTTTTTCCCAATAGGAGCGGTCACTGGTGAACTGGTCGCAGGCCACACAGCCCCACTGCTCCACAGGGATCTGTTCCGACGGCAGCAGGATGTGCGCCGGGGAAAAACAGGATGTTTTGTTCATAATACTTTCCTCCCTCTCACAAAAACGCAGGGGATCATTCAAAATAGCTGGCCGCATCGTCCCGGATGACCACATGCTCCACACCGGCCTCGGTCAGGGAGAGCGTCAGTTCCTCCCGGGCCGCCGCATCCATGGTGGAGGAGGACGGCACCTGGACCAGCATGTTCTTCACGCCAAGCTGGGTCGCGGGAACGCCGAGCTGGCTGGAGGAACCGGTCACCTCGGCCAGGGAGTAGCTGTACCAGAGCGTCACGGTATCTCCAAAGCGGGTCTGCCAGGCGGCGATGTCCGCGGTCAGCTGCCCGGCACGGTCCACGCCATTGGTGGTGCCGTAATCCTGCTTGGAGCTGGTAGACGAGGGGAACTGGACATTTTCCAGCAGCACCTGATCAAAGCCAGCGGCGTGCACCTCAGCGATCAGGTCGCCGATATACTGCACGGTCTCAGCGGCGTAGGGGTTCAGCCAGGGGTTGCCGCCTGCCGAAGCCTTATTATCCAGCCAGAGATATTCCTGGTTTTTATACCGGATGGCAAGGTCATGGTCAGCCCGGGCACCGGCAGGGTCACGGAAAGCGGCCAGCTTGGCCACCGGCACCAGACCCTCTTCCTTGAAGATGGAAGCCACACTTGCCAGATCGACCTGCACCGGGGCGGCGTTGGCGGCACCCACTGCCGTCTGGGAGGCGTAATACACCTGACCGGCGGTATCCTTGACCGTCAGGACGGCGTAGGTCATGCCCTGGGCCTTGAGCTGCCGGGCGGTGGAACGGATGGTGTCCTCATCGGTCAAGGTGTTCACATCCACCTCCGACCACAGACCCGCCACGATGTCGGTGCCCTTTACCGTGGGCTCCGGTTCCTTTTCCGGCACCGAGGAAGCCGCAGGCTCACTGCTGGCCGCGCTCTCCGCCGTGGAGGACGCACTCTCGCTGGCGGCACTTGAGGCCGACAGGTCACGATCACGCACCACGGTATACCAGGTATGGGTGGCCCAGTCCAGCACATGGGGCGCGGCTACCCAGGCCGCTGCCAGCACGGCCACTACCAGCACCGCAATGCCGATGCCTTTTTTCAGCCGCATCTCACGGGAATAGAAGCTGCGCCGGTAGCGCTTGACCTTCTGGCGTTTGGGATATCTTGCCATAATCAACCACCCTCCTTGGGGTCAACTTACAGGATCACGGAATGGCCGGTAAAGCCGTAGATGGCCAGTGCCAGCACACCAATATAGATCAGCGTGATGGGCAGGCCGCGGAATGCTTCGGGGATGGCCTTGCTGCGCAGGCGGTTGCCCGCTTCCGTCACCAGCATAACGGCCAGCAGATAACCCAGGCCGCTGCCCAGACCAAAGCCGATGGACTGGGACAGGGTGAAGCTCTGGGTTCGCTCCACCAGCACAGTGCCCAACACACCGCTGTTGACAGCGGCAATGGGCAGGATGCGGATGAGCAGGCCGCTGCGGGGGCCTTTGACCGCCCGCAGGATCAAGTGCTCAAAGATACAGACCACCGCCACGCAGGCCAGATAGACCAGCGGGCGGAGCTGGGCACGGTTGGGCAGGGCAGCGATCTGGCTGCCCGCAAGGAACGCCAGCGGGGCCACCAGCACCTGAGTGACGCAGAGCAGCAGGGCGAACCACCAGCTGCTGGTGCGCTCGTCCCCCACCAGCTGGACCAGACGGGACACGCCCAGGCCGCGGGTAAAGATGGCGTTCTGGGCAAACAGGGCCAGCACGGCGTAGGCAAAAGCCACGCCAATGGTATTCATCACAGCACTCACTGGTCCTGCACCTCCTTCCGGGGATGCGCAGCCAGCGTGCCGCGCGCCTCAGTTTTCAGGTATTCCTTGTGCTTGCGGGCCAGCGCGCGCCAGACAGCGCACACCACACCCAGCACGATGAAGCCGCCCGCCGGCATGGATGCCATGGGCAGGACGGAGCGGCTCAGCTGGATGCCGAACACGCTGCCCGCCGCCAGCCACTCCCGCAGGCAGCCCACGATGAACAGGATCAGGGCGTAGCCCACCGTGATGCGCAGCCCCTTGGAGACCGCCTTGTGCATGGTCTCCTGCACCCGGCCAAAGCGGTAGGTCAGCAGGGGTTCCACGATCAGCATGGGCAGGTAAATGCCCAGCATCAGCAGGTCGGTACCAAACAGGGCGTTCAGGATGGGGTAAGCGATGAGATAGACCACCGCCGCGCTGCCGCTGTATATCAGCGCGCGGGGCAGCAGTTTCTTTTCCAGTTCCTCGGGGGCGGGCTGCTCGTCCCTCAGCGGGAACAGGCGGCTGACAAGGCAGGCCAGCATCCGCGAAGGGGTGAGCAGCAGGGCCACGGCCACAGCCAGCATCAGGGCATTCTTGCCGCTGGTGGCAAGCACCACCAGCGGGGCCAGACCCATGCCCTGCATGACCACGGGGTTGTTCTTGAACACACGATCATGGTGGGCAAATTTTTCGGGGTCACGGGCGATCAGTTCTGCAACGGAACGTTTCATTCTGCGCCCTCCTTTCCGGCCGCGCGGCGGTTCAGCAGCTGGTACAGGCGGCTTTCGGTGCGGTCCATCCAGCCGGAAATGCTGTTGACCGTGAGCAGTGCGAAGCACACACCCGTCTCATACACACCGAAGTACCGGAAGCCCATCGTAATGGCACCCACCAGCACGCCGTACAGGATGCGGCCCAGCCGATGGTGGGCGCAGGTGTAGGGCTCGTTGAGCAGGAACACCGCGCTGAACAGCATGGCACCGGTCAACAGCTCATCCCGCACGCACTGCAGCCGCAGGGCGATATCCACACCGGCCACGCCCACCTGACGGGGGAACACAAAGGCGATGAGGGCGCTGGTGACGAGGAAACTGACGGAAGCGCTGAGGCGGGTGTCCTTCTGCAGCCAGAGGAAGAGCCCGCAGGCCAGAATGATAAGGGCGGCACCGGTGCCCATGGGGGCGGCATACTCACCCAGCCCCAGCGAAAGGGTGCTGATATTCAGGCTGCCGCCGCTGCGCAGGGTATCCGAGATGGTGCTGGACACCGGCACGCCGGAGGCATCCCACAGGGGGATATCGGAATAAGGCTGGGGATAGCGGAACACCTGCTCCGGCCAGGAGACCGCCGCCACGGCATAGCCCACGGCGGCGGGGTTAAATGGGTAGCTGCCGTAGCCGCCGAATACCTCTTTGCCGATGAGGACGCCCGCCAACACCGCCGCCACCAGCACATACCAGTCTACCGTGGCGGGCATGAGCAGGGCGATGATGAGGGCAAAGCTCTCGTTGGAGAAATCACCGGCCTGATAGACACGGCGGCGGAGCAGCGAGACCAGACGGTCACACAGGTTACCGGTGAGCAGGGCCGCGCCGCAGAGCAGCAGGGGCCGCGGGCCGTAGAGGTAGCAGGACATGCAGAGCAGCGGGATGGTCATAAAACAGAGATGCCGGTAGTACCGGCCTGTCCGGGCCAGCTCCTGCTCCTGCTTCTGGATCAAGCTTTCATCCATGGTACAGCTCCTCTCACAGAGCGGCCAGACGGCGCACAGCCGCCGCCGGGTCTGCCGCGCCAAACACGGCACTGCCCGCCACCAGAATGTCGGCACCCGCTTCCACGCACAGGGGTGCGGTGGCATCATCCACACCACCGTCCACCTCCAGCAGGTAGTGGGCACTCCGCTTGGCCCGCTCTTCCCGCAGCCAGCGCAGTTTATCCAGCGCCGAGGGCATAAACTTCTGCCCGCCGAAGCCGGGCTCCACGCTCATCACCAGCACCAGATCCAGCTGGTCAAGGTAAGGGGCCAGCGCTTCCGGGGCGGTGCCGGGCTTGATGGTCAGGCCCACCTTGCAGCCCAGCGCCTTGACGGCATCGATGGTCTGCTGGATGTCATCCTCGCACTCGAGGTGGAAATTGTACAGCGTTGCACCCGCCTTGATAAAGGGCTCTGCATACTGCAGCGGGTGGCTGATCATCAGGTGGACATCGTAGAACGCGGTGGGCATCCCCTTGTGCAGGCTTTTCAGCACGGGCACGCCAAAGCTGATGTTGGGCACGAAGTGGCCGTCCATCACGTCATAATGCAGCATCTGCGCGCCGGCATTCAACACCATGCGGCAGTCTGCGCCAAGCTGAGTAAAATCAGCCGAAAGAATCGAAGGACTGAGAATCGTCATCGTCTTTTTATGCTCTCCGTTATTTTTCAGAAAGATTATACCACCTGTCCTGTAAAATCACCCGTTCGGGAGCTGGAACGCAGGGCAGGCATGGCCGTATTTAGTTTACATGAAAACACGCAAAAAATCAAACCCAGCGCTGTGTTTTTCACGGAAAAGTCGCAAACCTGCCCGTGTGTACATCCAAAATCCATCTCAAAACTAAAAACGACCAGACCGCCCCGCCCGTTTCAGGGGGACAGTCTGGCCGCGGATTCAGTTGACAGGCTTCATACTGGCGGGATCTTCCACCGGCACGGGCTGGCCGGATTCGTCCGGCAGGCGCTTCATTCCACCGGGGTTGGGGGGCGTGGCAGGCAAGGTGAACACAAACTGGCACCACTCGCCCTGCTGGCTCTCCACCCGGATCTGACCGCCGGAAAGGTTCACCAGCACCTTGCAGATATTCAGGCCCAGGCCGGCACCCCGGGCGTGCAGACCCCGGGACTTGTCCTCCTTGTAGAAGCGCTGGAACACATAGGGCAGCGCCTCGGGGCTGATGCCCTGACCGGAGTTCCAGATGGACACCTCCACCTCGGGGCCCAGCTTCTCCACATGGAACTTGATGGTGCCGCCCGCCGGGGTGAACTTGATGGCGTTATCCAGAATGTTGTAAGCCACCTGATGGATGAGGTCGGGGTCGGCGTAGACCAGCACCTTCTCGTCCATGGTCAGGCCCTCCAGCTCGATCATGCCGTCATTGATGCGCTGCTCTGCCGAGAGCGCCACGCCGGTGAGCGTCTCCCAGATGTTGAACATCCGGGCGTTCACCTGATACTCCCCGCTTTCCAGCTTGGAGAGGTCAAGCATGTTCTGGATGAGCCGGGCCAGGCGGCCGGTCTCCTCGCTGACCAGCTGCAGATAGTGGTTCTGCATGTCGGGCGGGATGGTGCCATCCAGAATGCCGTCAATGAAGCCCTTGATGGTGGTCATGGGGGTGCGCAGCTCGTGGGCAATGTTGCCCATGAACTGGCCTCGGGAGTTGTCGTTGTTCTGGATGTTCTCGGCCATCTTGTTGAAGGTACGGGCCAGATCGACCACTTCGCCTTCGCCTTCCACCCCCTCGACACGGACGGAGAAATCACCGCCGCCGAACCGCTGGGCAGCGTCGGTGATCTTCTGCAACGGGCCAGTGAGCTTTTTCATCAGGAAGGTGGTCAGAACACTGGCGCAGAGCAGCATGACACAGGCTGAGAAGAAGAAGTTCGACCAGAACTCCTCCTTGAAGTCGGTCAGACGCGCACCGGAAGAGCAGAGGAACAGATAGCCGCTGTTATTGCCCTTTGCATCCTGCATGTGGCGCACCGAGACATAGCTTTTCTCGGTCAGCACACCATCCAGCGTGCTCAGGACATGGTAGGGCTTCTTGTCCCCCACCTTGTCGATCAGGGTCTGGGCCACGGTATCCGCGTCCAGCATCTCAGGGCTGGACGCAATGAGGACGTTGCCCTCTTCATCGGTGAAGAAAAGATAGGCCTCTGCGCTCTCGCCGATGATCTCCAGCTTGGTGCTCAGGGCATCCAGCTCAGCGCCCTTGGGCAGAGCCGCCTGCTGCACGACGTAATCCGCCGCGCGCCGGGTCACATCCGCCACGCTGTCCAGCGCGTCGTATCGCTCCTGGGCAAAATAGCGGCTGAACATCACCCACTCTGAAACGCCGAGCACTGCCGTGCCCAGTACCAGCAGGGTGGCCACCATCGAGAAGAAGGTAACCGAAATACTTTTGCGCATTACTGACGCACCTCGAACTTATAGCCAACGCCCCAGACCGTCTTGAGCTCCCACTTATCGGAAGCACCGGCCAGCTTCTCACGCAGGCGTTTGACATGGACATCGATGGTGCGGCTGTCGCCGTAATACTCGAAGCCCCACACCTCGTCCAGCAGCTGGTCGCGGGTGTATACGCGGTTGGGATGAGAGGCCAGGCAGTTCAGCAGTTCCAGCTCCTTGGGGGGAGCCTCTACCACCTTGCCCTTGACCCGCAGCTCGTAGCTATTCATATCCAGCCGCAGGTTGTCGAACTCGATCACGCCCTCGGTGCTCTCGGCCTGAGCGGTGGAGGTGGTGCAGCGGCGCAGCACCGCCTTGATGCGGGCCACGACCTCCTTGGTATCGAAGGGCTTGACCATATAATCGTCCGCGCCCAGCTCCAGGCCCAGCACCTTATCAAAGGTCTCACCCTTGGCGGTCAGCATCATCACGGGGGTGTTGCCCAGCTTGCGGATGCGGCGGCAGACCTCCAGACCATCCATCTTGGGCATCATCACGTCCAACAGCACCATATCGGGTTTGACCTGATTGAACTTTTCCAGGCCCTCTTCGCCGTCGTTCGCGGTTGTGACCTGATAACCCTCTTTGGTCAGGTAAAGCCGCAGCAGCTCGCAGATATTCACGTCGTCATCCACGACAAGGATCTTTTCGTTTGCCATGAGTGGTTCCTCCTGTATGTGATCTCCAAAAAATCAAATCCTCCGGCTCTTCGGCCGGGGCAGTGTATCCGATGGGAACGGGGCAGAATGCCCCCATCTTTTATTATACGGAATAGTTATGACAAAATAAAGAAGGTTTTGTATGATTTTTGGGATTTTGAGGGGGCAGAGCTTGCACTCCCTTCCCCCTTTGCGTATAATGATAAATGTATTGTTATGCCCATAAAACGTGTAAGGAGCGTATTTTATATGAAATTAGGTATCGGAGTTTGTACCGTATGCAACACATCCTGATGCCGTTTTATACGCCTTAATATTCATCGTTTCTACGTTATTTGTCATTTTGTGCAAATTCGTATATCTTGCTGCATCTTCATGGCAAAAGGGTGAGTAAAGGGTGAGTACAATCTCCACATTAAGCCCACACAACCAGAAAAAATCATGGCCACTCATGGATTGAGAGAATCTTTCTCTTTCCATAAGTGGCCATTCTTTTTTCAGCTCATTCGCATTTAAGAGACCTTTCACTGTTCCTCACACATTCAACATACCTATCGGCAAAATTCAAAATTCTCTGTGCTTATCCATTTGATTTCTTGCCGATAGAGTGATATAATCATCTTACAGGAGGTGTTCAGATGAATTATCAATCTGTCGCTGATACGGCAAAAGCATGGAACGTTTCAGAGCGCACTGTTCGCAACTACTGTGCTACCGGCAAGATTCCGGGTGCAGTTCTTATCGGCAAGACATGGAACATTCCTCAGGATGCAGAGCGTCCGGAGCGTATCAACAAAAAGCAGCAAGCGCCTCGTACTATGCTCCATATCTTGCAGGATGAAATGACCGGACACGTCAAAGGCGGCATCTATCACAAAATTCAGATCGACCTTACCTATAACTCAAATCACATTGAAGGAAGCCGCCTGACCCATGACCAGACACGGTATATTTATGAAACCAATACCATCGGCATGGAAAATGGCGTTGTCAATGTGGATGATGTGGTCGAAACAGCCAATCACTTCAAGTGTATTGATATGGTCATCCGGGATGCTAAGAAGCCCGTCAGCGAAGCCTTGATCAAAAAACTGCACTTCACCCTGAAAAGCGGCACCAGCGATTCCCGCAAAGACTGGTTCGCGGTCGGTGAATATAAAAAACTTCCGAACGAAGTCGGCGGCAGAAGCACCACTGCACCGGAACTGGTTGCCCCGCAGATGAAAGAGCTTTTATCCTCGTATAATCAAAATTCTGCCAAGACGCTGGAAGATCTGCTGGAATTTCACTACGCCTTTGAATCCATCCACCCGTTTCAGGATGGAAATGGACGTGTCGGGCGGCTTCTGCTTTTCAAGGAATGCCTGCGGAACAACATCGTGCCATTCATTATTACGGATGATCTTAAACTATTCTACTATCGGGGCCTCCATGAGTGGAAGTCGGAACGCGGCTATCTGCTGGACACCTGCCTGACTGCACAGGATCAGTTCAAGGCCGTCATGGATTACTTTAGAATCCCTTATTAACCATTTCGTTTTATTTACGTTATTTTTTTAAGTTCTCTAAATAGTAAAGCACTGAAGACAGTCATGGAAAGAGAAGACTTCTCTCAATCCATGAGTGTTTTTTATAGCCGATACTTAATAGGCGGCGCAGCCATCGTTGTTTTTCAACTTTGACTGCACCGCCTGCTGTCGGTTGCTCGTTCGCCTTTTAGCGTTGTTTCATGTACTCAATTAAATCTTCTCTGTTCACTCGCCAGAGGTTTCCCACTCTGTATCCGGGAATTT
>CALDLZ010000445.1 GCA_937915335.1 uncultured Faecalibacterium sp. | reverse complement strand
TCTGGCAATAAAAAATCGCCACAGAACAACCCAAACCTGACCACCCCATTCCGGGGAGGCCTTGGTTCAGGTGTGTTATGTAGCGATAGAAAGTTATAAAACTGCTCCGGCGTTCTTGTTGGCCGAGCTAAATCATTTAGAAAAATATGTTATATTAAATTGTTGGGATAAATTACCATAAAATTCGTGCCGTGTCAACAAGAAATCTTGAAAACAGGTCACTTTCGGCGGTCTGCAAGAAAATATGCTGAAAACTTTGGCAAAAAGATAGAGGTCTGGACGATGCCAGCCCTCTTGACAAGGTAGATGCTACTGGTCATCTAACACAGTACCTCTCTTATAATTTAGGGTCGCTGTAATTTATTTTACTTACAAGTTCTTTTTCAATTCTTCCAGCAGCAGCGAAGCCACAGGCGTAAACGCCTGATATTTTTTCCAAATAATGTACATAGGAGAAACAAGCTGCGGTTCTAACGGACGAAAGCAAAGCTCACTGTCAGGCCCAGTATAAATCAATTTGTCAAAACCCAGTGCATATCCCATACCTTCCCGCACCATAACAGAAGCATTGAACAGCAAATCGTAAGTCGCAACGATATTCAATTTGTCCTGTTCCTCACCAAACCAGTCCAGCAGCACATCCTGCATGGCTTGCCGGGAACTGATAATAGGAACATTCTGCAAGTCCTCTTTTCGGATTGTTTCTTTTCCCGCCAGAGAGCTGTCCTTGCGCATCAGAACACCCCACATATTATCTACAGGCATCTTCAGATAGTTGTATTTAGACAGGTCTACCGGCTGCACGATAATCGCCATATCCAGCAAGCCCCGCTCCAGTCGGTCATTTATAGAGTCCGTTCCGCTGCTGTAAAAATGATACCGGATACGGGGATATTTTTCTTTTAAGCGGAGGACTGTCCGCAAAAAATATTTAATGCCATCCGACTCTGCACAGCCGATATGAATATCTCCGCCATTGACTTCATCCAATGACCGAAATTCTTCCGTGGTCTTGTCCACCATGTCGAGAATATCTTCTGCCCGCTTTCGCAGAAGCATCCCTTCTTCGGTCAGATGGATGCTGTAATTGCTGCGAACAAAGAGCTTTTTCCCTAATTCTTCTTCCAAGTCTTTCAACTGCCGGGAAAGGGTTGGCTGAGAGATATGCAGACGAGCAGCGGCTTTTGTGATATTTTCCTCTCGCGCCACTTCCAGAAAATACCGCAAGACTCGAATTTCCATACGGACACCTCATTTCTTCTCTTCACAGTATAGCAAAATTAGTTATTTGCTTCAAGAATAACTTGAAATCAGAACTAAGTATTTTACATTTCTTTTTGGATTCACTATAATGATCCCGTAAGGAGGCGAAGCAATGGCAGAAGCAAATGATAAGACGCAGCTTCTTTATCAGAATTTGCAGGATGCCGGCTGTACGCCGGAGATGATTCAGAAATGTATGGCACTGGACGCAGAGCATAACTGCGCCGATCTGCTGTTTCAACTGTCACAGTATCGAAAGACTTTACTGGAACAGATGCATTTGCGGCAGAAAGAGTTGGACTGCCTTGATTTTCTGATTTACCGATTAAAGAAGCAGAAATCGAAGATATGACAAGGAGAAAGCAAAATGTATGAACTGATAAACAAAATCAACGGCCCGGATGACGTAAAAAAGTTTACGCTGGAAGAATTGGATGCGCTGGCTGTGGAGATTCGGGAAGCACTGTTCAACCGCCTGACGAAAATCGGTGGACACTTCGGCCCGAACTTCGGTATGGTCGAAGCAGAAATCGCCATGCACTATGTGTTCAATTCGCCCATTGACCAGTTTGTGTTTGATGTTTCCCATCAGAGCTATCCTCACAAAATTCTGACAGGCAGAAAGGCCGGATATATTGATGATAGCCGTTTTTCGGAGGATTCCGGCTATACAAACCCGGAGGAAAGTGAACATGACCTGTTCAATATCGGTCACACTTCCACCTCTATTGCCCTTGCAACTGGTCTTGCAAAAGCGCGCGACCTGAAGGGCGAGCAGCGGAATGTGATCGCCGTGATCGGTGATGGCTCTTTGTCCGGCGGCGAGGCAATGGAAGCACTCAATGTTGCCGGAAGCGAGTTGAACTCCAATTTCATCATCGTAGTCAACGACAATGAAATGGCGATTGCGGAAACGCATGGTGGTTTTTATAAAAATCTTGCTGAACTTCGTAAAACAAACGGAAAAGCAGCCAACAACCTGTTCAAAGCCTTCGGACTGGACTATCTGTATCTGGAAAACGGCAACGACATTCCGGCTCTGATTGAGACTTTCCGCAAAGTTAAGGACATCGACCACCCCATCGTTGTTCATATCCACACGGTCAAGGGGCTTGGCTATGCGCCTGCGGAAACGCACAAAGAGGAATGGCACTGGTGCGTACCATTTGACCGCGAGACTGGATTGCCGACGGTGAGCTTTGGTGACGGCGAGGACTATACTTCCATCACGGCGGATTATATCATGCAGAAAGCCAAGAAGGATAAGGATTTTCTTGTTATAACCCCGGCCATGCCCGGTTCGGGAGGACTTTCTGCACCGATGCGGGAGGAACTCGGAAGGCAGTATGTGGATGTAGGCATTGCAGAAGAACAGGC